>CAZTEP010000426.1:0-1500 GCA_964612325.1 uncultured Anaerolineaceae bacterium | reverse complement strand
GCTTGTGGCGGATGCCGCGCTGGGTTCAACACCCGACAATCTGGAATTCAAACTCGTTGTGGCGAATAACGCCATCGACACCATTCTCGAAGAACTCAAACAAGGCGACTATGACCTTTTGGTCCTGGGCGCGGGTGAGGGTTTGTTCCAGCCGGACGTGCTTTTCGGTTTCTTTGATGACACCTTGCTGAAAGAAAGTCCCGTGAGCGTCATGGTCGTGCGCCGTTATCAAACCGAAAGCGCTTACTGGTTCGGCCAGCAGTTGAAAAAGATTGAAGAGTAACGCGAACCAGCCAAGCTGATTACAATATACAGAGCGTCCTTGCAGACGCTCTGTTTTATTCAAAAACGCTGTTCAAGTAGGGTATAATATATACATATGAATAATGGGTTTCGCTAATAGAAACACTTAGTGTTATTGCTTGAATTATTCAGCAAATTCAAGCAAAATCAATGAAAAAGAAAATGTTTTGCCTAGGATTTAAAGAAATTTAGCCAGCGTATTTCTTCGTTATTAATATACTGATTAATAGTTTCAAAAAGGAGTTTTTATGAGTTCAAGTTATCAGCCACCTGTTAGAACAGGTTTGTTAAATTTTTTAAAGTCCAGCACTGGCAGTCAGTTTGTAATTCCAGTTTATCAAAGAAATTACACCTGGACAGCTGGAAAAGAAGTAAAACAATATTTGGATGATTTAAAAAGTGTCTTGAGTGGAGAGTACCCCAATCATTTTTTAGGAATAATTATTTATTTAGAAACTCCCATTGACTTTGCTACCAGAGAACTCTCTGTCATAGATGGACAACAAAGGTTAACAACTACTTTTTTGATTTTATATGCAATACGCGCTATCATGAAAGAACAGAATGAGCTGAAAGGTATTGTCAATTTAGATGGACAATTTTTGACTAACCCTTTTTCATCTACTGATAAGATAAAATACAAATTAAAGCCGTTAGTAGCGGATGATAACGTTTATCAGTATATTGTTAGCGATAGAATCGAAAAAATTGATAACACCGAATCCAAGGTATACAAAAACTATGTTTATATCTTAAATTACATAAAAGAAATCAACAAGGAGTATGATTACAATCAAATCTTGCTAGCGTTAGACAAATTATACATAGTGTGTATACCTTTATCAGAGAATGACAATCCTCAAAAAGTATTTGAAAGCATAAACTCCACAGGTGTTAAATTAACAGCTTCCGACTTAATCAGAAATTTCTTATTAATGGACTTAGGCAGTGACTTACAAGAGAAGTATTATAAAAATTATTGGATGGAGTTAGAAAAATATTTAACTGATGATTCTAGAAAATTAGAATCGTTTTTCAGGTTTTATTTAGCAACAAAAAACAAAGTTTTACCTAATAAAAACGCCATATATGACGAGTTTATTAAATGGTACAAGGACAATGAAAGTGAGTTGGGAAGAGAAGGTACATTTAAAGATGTATTAAAACATGGGAAATATTATCATGAAATATACTACA
>CAZTEP010000425.1:0-1500 GCA_964612325.1 uncultured Anaerolineaceae bacterium | reverse complement strand
CGCCCACCTCCTTAGGTGGCTCTGAACTAAAAAGCAGGTTCAAATCAAAGTCGTACACAAAGAACCAGCCTTTAAAATCCTCCATCACAATATAGCCGCCGTCTTCGTCTTCATAAATGTTGCTCCAGCGGAATTGGTCATTTGGGATTGGTGCTTCAGCCAGTAGCGCGCCGGTTTTTACATCAAAGCTTTGCAAGCCCATAAACGACTGATACAGAATCTTACTGTCCTTGTCAATCAGGTAATAGCTCTTTCTTCCCTGGCTTGGAAACAAGGTATCAGCATGTTCTTTCAACAAGTTAAAATGAGAGACCAGCTCGCCGGTATGGGTGTTAAAGACATAGATATCATTTTCCGTTGTTTCCAACAGTACATATTGACCAGTGCTACCGCTGTCAATCGCAAGCCCCTTACCTTCATAGTCAAAGGAACGCACCTGGCCCCAACGTGGGATTGCCAGGTAATTCTCGGCTTTTCTGAGTGCGTATTCGGCCTCAATCACAAAAGGTCGTTCTGGTTGTTCTAAATTATCAGGCAAGGCTTCCAGCGCCAGAAGCGCGGCATGCACAGGATTATTCTTTTCCAGCTGTTGCTGGGAGAGGTCGGCTAAAAAAAGGGATTGACTGTGCTGAGCCCTGTTGCGCTGCCACTCTGTTAGCTCCATCTGCCGTTGGAGCAGTACGTTTTGCCAAAGAGAAAAGCCTCCAAACAACGCAAAAAAGACCATGGCAGCGAGGCTCACACCAACGGTCAGACGCATGGCACGCTCCCGCTGGCGACGGCGCAAATCATCATAACCCACCCCCAGGATCGGAGCCAGGAGTCGAAGTATTTCTCCTTTTATTTTCTTTTTCATTTGTGGGATGTTCGCGCTTCGAATATCAGCAGCCAACGGCTCTCGTTCTATCATAGTGCCATCTTCCAAGCGCTCAAAGCGCAGTTGTGCTGGAAAACTTTGCTCAGGTTCACCCGACGCCAACACGGTCAGAATCTTGTGGCGCCGCCCTGTTTTGATGAAGTGATCTATCTCTGCCAAACACCATCGCGATTGGGGCAAATCGGGCGTGCATACCACAATGAGCCATTCACTCGCGTCCAGGGCTTCAATAATGCCCTCACCTAAATCGGCCATTAATGGCAGCTCGTCCTGGTCACGGAATACTTTGCCCATCTTTTGGCGTCCTGTTTTCTTTTTAATATAGCCAGGGATTCGGTAGGTCTCTAATCTGCGTTGAATTTCAATTGCCGCTGTCGTATCCAGTTCTTTATGACGGTAGCTAATAAAAGCGTCATACCGAAGGGTGTTTTCAGAGTCCTGAGCTGTGTTGTTCATCAGTATCCCTTTCTTAAAGCAAAGTGATATGGCAATGTTATTCTGGATTTTCCATATAAAAAGTTATTTTATCATAAAGGGGCTATGAAATAACAAGCAAGCGCTGCACGCGACAGGGCAAACGCATCTAAATTAGGCAAGAAACATGCATCTCATAATGAAAGAAG
>CAZTEP010000424.1:0-1501 GCA_964612325.1 uncultured Anaerolineaceae bacterium | reverse complement strand
GTTTTTATGGTGTGGGGGTAGCCAGTAATATCCTGGGGGATATCGATGATTTCAGAAATTTCCATATAGCCAGAAGCACACATATTTTTGATTTGCGCGTAAAGGGTTTCACCGGGCAAGTAAAGCGCGTTATTGATGAGAATGAGATAACCTTCATGCGCCACAAGTGGGCGAACTTTGTTAACCAGTTTTTGCCAGTTATTGAGTAAACTGACTTCGCCGGCCTGGGTTTTTGAATAGAGGGGTGGGTCGATAATGACGACATCGAAAAGCAGGTTTTGGTTTTTGAAACGCGCCATGTGTCTGAAGAAATCGCCAGCCAGGACTTGATGTTTGCTGGCATTATTTTGGAGCGCAGCAGAGTTTTTGGCGACTTGAAGGTATTTAGCGTTTAAATCGGTTTGAATAACGCTTGTTGCGTTACCAGCTAAGGCGGCGATGCCTAAGGCGCCAGTGTAGGCGAAGGTGTTTAAAAGCGTTTTGTTGGTCATGTGTTGGCTTAACCACTGGCGTAGATGGCGCGTGTCGAGATAAAAGCTGTCATCCTGGTTGAGTTGCAGATTGAGGCAATAACTTATTTCGTTTTCAATAATTACTTGGTCGGGTTTTCCTTCCAAAATGATGCCAACTCGATGGATTTCTTCCTTTGCGTGACGGGTTTTAAGTAAAACAGCGTTTATATTGGGAATGTTCATTTTGTAAAAATCGATGGCTGGTTGAATCAGGTCTTCAAGCATGTTTGGCTGACGCGCGAAGTTTTTTATGAGCAGAGTTTGCGCGAAACGGTCAGCTATTAAACCGGGAATACCTTCATAGAAGCCGTTAAAGAGGCGATAAGCCTGGGTGCTTTTCAGAAATTCATCATCTAAACGCGCTTTAAGAGAGCTTTCAAACAGTAAAAGGCTATTCGTGATATTTTGCGTTGATGACTGGTTTTGATAGAATGACGCCATAACCATAAGATCCTTATGGCATAATCTTATCACTGGAGAGCGATATGGTAGCTTTTTTTGAAAAATTCGGTCCGGTTGTGCAAGCTTTATTTGGCACCCTGTTTACCTGGGGTATGACCGCGCTTGGCGCGGCTGGTGTATTCCTGCAGAAAGAAATCAATCAGAAACTCTTAGATGGTATGCTTGGTTTCGCGTCTGGCGTGATGATTGCCGCCAGTTATTTCTCATTGCTCGCGCCGGCGGTGGAGATGTCGGTTAATTTAAGCGTGCCACAATGGTTTCCCGCGGTGGCTGGCTTTTTGTTGGGCGGTATTTTCCTGTGGGTGGTAGATAAAATCCTGCCCCATTTGCATCCCGGCGATAAAAAACCGGAAGGGGTGAAAAGCGGTTGGCAACGAAGCGTCTTACTGGTTGTGGCCATTACGCTCCACAACATCCCCGAAGGGCTGGCAGTCGGTGTGGCATTTGGCGCCGCGCCAGCAGGCATTGAAGGCGCCTCATTAGCTGGCGCGATAGCTTTGGCTTTGGGTATCAATATTCAAAACTTC
>CAZTEP010000423.1:0-1511 GCA_964612325.1 uncultured Anaerolineaceae bacterium | reverse complement strand
GTGTTGGGGAACCACGATAGCCGATATTGCTGTCATCCACGGGCACGTCCGGGCGATTCCATTCAACAATTTCCGCCTCGCGCCAGGCATCGAAAATGGCACCAGGGGTCATGTAGCGGGGTTTGTTGAGTTCACCCAAAGCGGTGATGAGCACGGGGAACTTCGCGCGCACAAGGTGCGAGAAGTCTTCAAACTGGCGCTTGACCAGAATACTGTCCTTCTCCAAATGGATTTCTTCCGCATAACTCACATTAGGAATGCCCAAATGCTCAGCGATTTCGGGGCCAACTTGCGCGGTGTCGCCGTCAATCGCCTGACGACCGGTGATGATGAGGTCATATTCAAGCTTGCTAATTGCCGCGGCCAAAATGCTGGACGTCGCCCAGGTGTCTGAGGCGGCAAAAGCGCGGTCGGTAATCAAATAAGCGACATCAGCGCCCATGGCAAGTGCTTCGCGCAACATTTCTCTGGCCTGGAAGGGGCCCATGCTAATCACGCTCACATGCGCGCCATGTTCATCTTTTATTCGCAATGCGGCTTCAAGGCCAGCCTTGTCATCAGGATTCATAATTGAGGGCACACCCTCACGAATCAAGGTACCGGTCTTGGGGTCAAGCTTGACTTCGGTGGTATCGGGTACCTGTTTGATACAAACAATAATCTTCATCAGCACCTCTACTTCAACAGGGCAGCAGAAACGACCATCAACATCACTTCTGAAGTGCCCTCATAAATTTCTGTAATCTTCGCGTCGCGCATCATGCGTTCAATGCCATAATCCTGGATGTAGCCATAACCACCATGCAACTGCACGGCTAAATTGGTGACATAACTTGCCACACGCGAAGCTTTAAGTTTGGCCATGGCGGCCTCAACACTGTGTTTTTCACCCTTGTCATACTTGCTGGCAGCCAAGTAAACCAGATAGCGCGCCGCTTCAAGTTCAATTTTCATTTCAGCCAGTTTAAATTGCGTGTTTTGAAAAGCGGCAATTGGACGACCAAATTGCTTTCGTTCCTTTACATAAGCAATGGTTTTTTCCAGCGCGCCACCAGCGATACCCAAAGCCTGCGCGGCGATGCCGATACGGCCATCATCCAGGGTAGTCATTGCCACGCCAAAGCCTTTGCCTTCCTGACCTAAAAGTTGATCTTTCGGAATACGGCAGTCGCGGAAGATGAGTTCGCGCGTCGCGGAACCGCGAATACCCATCTTCTTCTCGTTGATACCGAATTCGAAACCGGGCGTGCCTTTTTCAACGATGAATGCGGAGATACCGCGGGTTCCGGCAGCCTTATCGGTCATTGCGAAAATGACGTAGATTTCCGCCTCGCCACCGTTGGTGATAAAAATCTTGTTACCGTTGATGACCCACTCATCACCGTCCAATACAGCTTTGGTTTGTTGGCCAGCGGCGTCGGTACCGGCTTCTGGTTCGGTAAGACCAAAAGCGCCGATTTTTCTGCCATCAGCCAGTGGGCGCAGGAACTTGTCTTTTTGTTCCGGCGTGC
>CAZTEP010000422.1:0-1515 GCA_964612325.1 uncultured Anaerolineaceae bacterium | reverse complement strand
CACCATAAACAGCTCGTCTAATCAGGGGCTCAATGTCTTCAAAGGACTTATCTGTGAATGAATTTTGGTTGGCGTGATTTCTGAAAATAATACACAGAGCAACCGGCGATTCGTTCTTCTCTCCGCTACAGCCAGGCAGTAAACCCAGGAAAATAGTAATAACTAACAATAATGAAAGTAATTTTTTTCTTTTCATGCTTAATCTCCCCTCTCATAAATCATTATTGTAAAATATTGGCTACCTTTGAGATACCAGGTAAATTGGGTTAATTTGATTTTCATCTGCATCTAAAGAATTAGCGTCATTAATTATACTTTCTGATAGAATCTGCAATTCATGGCCGATTTGGCTGTCGGGCGAATACTCCCAGTAGCTGACCCGATCTAAAAACCCAGGGTCGAGCACAATACCTCGATATTGCTGCTTGAATGAATTCACAAAGGGCGTGATTAAGCTGTTCAAATTCATGATTTGTGGCAGTAGTCTTTTCAGGTGCGCCGAGGCTTCTCGGGATATCTTTGCTCGAATCCTATCAATAACTTCCTCATCATCGGATGGCATTTTTTCGCCAGGGAAATGCCTATTCCATATTTTGGATACGGCATTTAAATATTCTATTTTTGTTTTTTTGGCGGCTTCCTGGGCAGTAGCATACTCTATTTTGGCATTTTCCAATTCTCTCCTTTTGTCGTCAATGCCGTCTCGTGATACCCAGAGGCTTACGCCAAATGCAATGATGGTTGTAAGAACAGGTGCTACGACGAGGATAATGTCACCGTACATTCCTTCGTAACCGCTGCCCAGCCCCCCATGCGACTTAAGTGCGTTGTTTCGGATGTACAAATATGTGGATATTGATATTGTACTAGCGGCCAACCCCAGTATAATCAGAAGTTTGGCTTTAAACAGGCCGGAGCCGGACATTTGCCTGGTCTCATCAAACACCTCGACCAGCCCTATACCTAACATTGCTGGGCCCCCGGTCAAACCAGCAACGAAAAGAATTGCCCCCAGTAAAGCTGCCATTACAGTGGCATTACTTTCTAGTATCAAGCTCCGCACCAGGATAAAATCAACGATCCCCATAAATGCTATGATCGACCATCCTATAACAAACTTTTTCATAATTCTGCCTCCTTTCGATTCATTTTAGTTTTTTAGTTAATTCGTCGTAATCTTTTTCCTTCATTTCAAGCTGTCTATGCTTTAATTCCATAGTCTCAATTGCTTGCTCCATTGCAGATTTTAAATGGAAAATATTGTCTAGTTCGCTGTTCTCTTGATAGCAGAGGATCTGTCGGTATTCTAAAAAGACAACCTCATTGAAGCGGCGCCGTACTGTATTTGAAAGCAAGAGTATTTCTCGTAGGTGATCCTGGATGCTGCCGTTATCGATTTTGGCTTTGTTTTTTTTCAAATTATTGGTCTCTTGAATAAGCTTTTCTTCCCATTCTTTGGTAGCGGCGTCCATTATCGCATCGAACTGTGAATTTAGATGATATTTCTCGTCCATT
>CAZTEP010000421.1:0-1521 GCA_964612325.1 uncultured Anaerolineaceae bacterium | reverse complement strand
GGCCTGCTTCTGTAAGCTGAACGACAATTTTCTCTCCAAGTCCGGCGATATCCATCGCGGTACGCGAGGCGTAATTTTCGATGGTGCGATTGAGTTGGGCAGGGCAGTTGACGTTTTCGCAATACCAAGCGACTGCTTCTGTATCCTTTACCAATCGGGTTTCACAACTTGGACAGGTGGATGGTGGTTGATATACCACTTGATTGCCATCTCGTTTTTCTGGCATAGAGGCAACGATATATGGGATAACTTCACCAGCCCGTTTTAATAAAACCTGGTCACCAATGCGAATATCTTTGTCAGCTATGAAATCAAAATTATGCAAGGTGGCTTGTTTTACTACGACACCACCAATCAGGACTGGATTTAAAACAGCCAATGGGGTAATAACGCCAGTTCGCCCAACATTATTCTGAATTTCAAGTAGCTGTGTTTCAACAATTTCACCGGGATACTTGTATGCTATCGCCCCTCGCGCGTCTTTACCTATAAAGCCTAAAGCGTTATATAACCTTTGGTCATTAATCTTTATAACAATACCATCGGCTTCAAAAGGCCAATTGTGACGTTCGTAAGTTTGCGATTCGCAAATTTCAATTGCCTCATGAATGCTCTTAGCTTGCCAGCGAATTAAGTTGGTTGGCAGACCTAATTCAGCGATATAGCTAAGAATTTTTGCTTGAGTCGAAGGTATGGGGTCAGTAGAACTAAGTATTTGGTATATAAACAACTTTATTGGGCGTTTTGCTGTAATAGCCGGGTCAAGCTGACGTAATGATCCTGCTGCGGTATTTCGCGGATTTAAGTAGGTTTTTTCACCAAGAATTTCAAGCTCAGCATTGAGTTTATTAAAGTCCTCTTTTAAAATCAACGCTTCTCCGCGAAAAACAATGTGTTCGGGCGCATTCGTGTCAGGTTTAACTGGGATGCGTAGCGGGAGACTTGAGATTGTACGTAAGTTAGCAGTTATATCCTCGCCAACAAATCCATCACCTCGTGTGGCACCGAGCGTAAAAACACCGCGTTCATAATGCAAAATGACTGATAGGCCATCTAACTTTGGTTCTAAAATGAAATCCGCATTTTCTACATTTGGGTTTAATCTGATGAGCCTTTGGTACCAATCCAGTGTTTCTTGTGGTCCAAAACCATTTGTCAGGCTTAAAACAGGGTTAGGATGTTCAACTTTTTTGAACCTCTCGGCAGGTTTGGCACCAATTTTTTGACTTGGCGAATCGGCTGTGATAAGTTCAGGATAGTCGTGTTCAATTTCTTTTAAGCGATTAAACAACAAATCGTATTCATAATCTGAAATTTCAGGTTGGTCAAGTGTATTATAAAGATAACTGTGGTAATTAATCTTGGCGCGTAATTCTGATAACTCTTTTTGTATATCGTTATTAGTCTGATCAAAAGGTAAAGGCATCGTCATGATTATTACTCCGATTATGATGTGTTGTTGAAACAAAAATGTCCCCGGTGGGAATCGAACCCACATGACTGGCTTCGGAGGCCAGTGCC
>CAZTEP010000420.1:0-1532 GCA_964612325.1 uncultured Anaerolineaceae bacterium | reverse complement strand
ATGGTCACAGTTTCAACGTTTGTGGAACCGCCTGCGGAGCCGAAAAGCGAATAGTTGGATTCATCCCCCTGGTATTTAAAATCATTAAAGAAAGAGTGCAGCGAACTTGCAAATGACATCTACTTTCACCCGGGACAATTCTCGAAATTTTCCTGCTCATCAGAAATTATGGAAATCATTATCGCCAGGGACAAAATCATTAGTCAAGCTGTCATTTACCGTGAGAGAATTAAATACCTTGAAAAGATTCTCAAGAGGTCAAAATCTGGAAAAAGTATTTCCTGACTACCTGGAAAGAATTATTGCAGATCTATGCAATGTCGGATTTTTTGAAAGATCTGTTCTTGTCGGAAGTTGGGCAATGTTCTGTTACGCCGGAACGCTTGGAGCCCAGTGGAATCTGCGAACGGGTGATGTTGACCTGGCAGTCCAGGTTATAGCGAGTGGAAAGAAATCAAAAATTGACTTGAAAAAAATCTTAGAGAATGCCGGAGCAACACCTGTTTTTTCATCACTGGACGGACTCATGCGTTTTTTGATCCGGGACTACCGAATTGAGTTTATTGCCCATGATTCAACACGAAGCAGGAAAAAAGAATCTAAACTCATAGACATACGTGATCTCAATATCTCTGCTATCCCCTTGCCTTTCATACAAATGCTGCTGGACTTTTCCGAGAAAGTTGATTTTGGTGACTTTTTTGTAAAAATACCAATCCCGGAAGCCTTTTTCCTCCATAAACTAATCATCGCACAGAGAAGACCTGGTGAAGACAAGCGAAACAAAGACCTTGAGCAATGTGAAACTCTGATTCCGTTTTTGGAACTCGAAAAACTCCAACAGGTGGTAGATAAAGAGACAATCGGAAAAGACACAAAAAAGAGAATTCTTTTGTCTTGCAATGCTATAGGCTTTGATTTTGAGAGGCTGGGATTTCGACGCTAGAGGCTGATGGTTCTGTTTCTTATTTTTTGTGGGGATGAAAAAAAATCATTTTGGATTGTCCCCGGATGACACGGATATGTTTTATGATTTCAGGGAACGGCCTTTTTGCTGCGATTCCGATTCATTGTTTACCCATTGCCCGCTGGTAACGACCAACTCTTTCTAAGGCGCCAAATGGATTTCGCTACAATCAGAGATAATTTTTCGAACGGAACGGTTGGTGAATTTCTCGCTGCTAAGCCGGCTTTCCCAAAACGCAGCGGCAAAAGAATGCGCAGACTGGATCAAGGCCAAAACCGAAATTCGTTCTATGGTCAAACCTAATTTCTTACACGGAAAACTCTATCACGTCAGACAGGAAAGCGGGATTGAAAGAGCAATCGCTGGTAGCTGCGAGCGAAAGATGGTGATTTCTTTATCTCCGATTGGCTCAGAAACAGAAACACGGTGGAGTTTCTGGGTATTTGGGAAAGTGTCCATAACCCCGATTTTAATTATGGCGAATTCGCCGTAATTAAAAGTCAAGCAGGGCTCAACAGCTATAAAATAAGTGTCAAGGAGTGGGTGGAAAAAACCAATGCCATTG
>CAZTEP010000419.1:0-1532 GCA_964612325.1 uncultured Anaerolineaceae bacterium | reverse complement strand
CGCTCGGTAATGGTGCGATTGATGAGGTCAATCAAACCAGCGCCGTCGGTGAGTCCTTCAGCAATGTCTGCTAAATGAGGCAATTCCTCCGCGCGGTTCATGATAATCCGTTTGGCATCGCGCGCGCTGATAAGCGTGTTGCGAATAGCGATAAGGTCCGGCGCTTCAAGCACAATCGCGTTACGCGCCATACTCACCAAGGGTGCCAGATCTACCGCGCCAACAAAACTGATCGTTTCGCTAAAAGTCAGCAAATAGCGCGCTTCGCGGGTTTGCGTTTGCAGCGTGAGCGCTTTTGGCAAGCTGCTGGTTGGACGCAGCCGTGTGGCAAGTGTTTCGGAAACACTAAAAGACGCATAGGCTTTGAGTTTGCCCAGGATTTTATGATACTCAAGCAGAATAAGTGATTTTGGATTCATTGCATAAAAAGTTTATCACGAAGAGCGTATAAACGCTGTTTTTTCTGCCTTCTTCAAAAAAAACCTGTTCAACATGCCAATCAAGCACAGATAGTTTGTCTTCTCACTTGTAAGAAAAAACATGTAAAAAAGCAGGCACAGAATAGTGCTAAGGGTTAGAATAGTTGAAGTACAAAAAACAAAAGGGATGATATATGTCAAAAAGCACTAAGTCTTTCTCAAAGTTTTTCCTTCTCTTACTCAGCCTGTTGTTTCTCATTAGCCATGCAAGCATCGTCAACGCCAACCCACAAAACACCGCGCGACATTTTAATGATCAGACTATTATCATAGATGAAGGTAATTACCCAAACACCGGTTCAGCAGGCAAAGCCTGGGCGGACCCGGATGGCCCTCACTCAACCTACGACTGGCCCCTTGAATTTGCAAGAATGGGCCATACCCTGCCATCTTATCAGCGTTATGGCAGTTTAGATGGTGCCTATTTCCACCATGGCATTGATATGGTCACACCCACTCATGGTGTGCCAGTTTACACACGCACCGGTGGACAGGTGGTTAATGTAGAAAACTACTATAACGCTGGGGGGTATTACAGCTATCTCTACTGGGAGGTTGCCATCCTTGACCCCGAAGGTTACGTCTGGCAATATCATCACGTGGATAATGACACTATTCCACAAAGCATCCGTGATGCTTTTCAAGATTACAAAACCAACCCGGAAACAGGTGGTTTTGTGCCTGCTAACACATACATTGGCACCGTCGTCAACTGGTCAGAATGGGCTATTGATCAGTATTTCCACCATATTCATCTCAATATTCTTGCCGCGGGTGATATCTACATCAATCCACTTGAATTTCACGAACCTGGCAGCTATGTAGACACCCAGGATCCGGTTATCCATGAAATTGGTCTTCTGAATGGAAATACGCCCTTGCAGGGGAATATCGTTAGTAAAGGAACGCCTTACAGCCTGTACCTTAAAGCCAGCGACCTGTACATGAGTGAGGTTTATTATTTGCCACCCCACAGGATTGAATTCATGCTGGATGGCTCTGGCGAATGGATTACTTTATGGGACTTCCGTACCTTTCCAGGTGGTTCTGATG
>CAZTEP010000418.1:0-1535 GCA_964612325.1 uncultured Anaerolineaceae bacterium | reverse complement strand
AGAATCCCATGGCTGAGAAGAGGTACCAGGCCGACATCTGACCGCAGTCGTCGTTACCGATTAGCCCGTCGGGCTTGTTCTGGTAGAAGTCAGTGCAGATGCGCCTTACCAGTCGTTGTGTCTCCTCCGGTCGGTCTAGGTAGGTGTAGAGGTAGGCCACGTGATGGCTTGGTTCGTTGCCATGGGCGTATTGCCCGATTAACCCGGTCACGTCAGCCAGTTTTCCCGGAGTTTCTCTGGTGGTGTTGAAAAGGTAGTCGAGTGTTTTCCCCGCCTCCTCTTTGCCCCCCATCTGCTCCACGAGGCCGGGGATATCGTGCAACACGTGCCAGGTGTACTGCAAGGCGTTCCCCTCCGTGTAGTGACCCCCGATCTGGGAGTCGGCGTGCGCCAGTTCGTACGGGTCAAACGGTGTGAGCCACTCGCCTTTCGAACCTTTCGGCCGCATGGAGCGCGTCTCCGGGTCGAACAGGTTCTTGTAGTAGCCGGCCCGTTTCATGAAGAACGCGTGATCATCGGTTTTACCCAGCTTTTCAGCCATCAGCGCGGCGGCGTAATCATCAAAACCGCACTCCAGTGTGCGTGATACCGACTCCAGTTTGATGAGGTCGTACGGGTAATAGCCGTAGCGGTCGTAGGTCTCCCAGTCCGTTTTGTAGTGCCCGCTTTTGGTGATGGAGCGTTTGATCGTGTTGTACGCCCGTTCCGCGTCAAATCCCTCGAACCCCTTTAGGTAGGCGTCCACGATCATGGGGATGGAGTGGTTCCCGATCATGGTGAAGGTCTCTTGACCCATTAGCGCCCAGATGGGGAGATGCCCCTGCTGCTCGCTGTAGTCGACCATCGAGTTAATCAGGTCAGAAATAATCTCGGGACTGAGGATGGTGTACATCGGGAAGGCAGCCCGGAAGGTGTCCCATTGCGAAAGGGTGGAGTAGTACTTGCCCGTTGATGAGAGGGAAATCTCTCGGCTGGGTCCCACGTAACGGCCATCCACGTCGGCGATGTTGTTGGGCTGTATGTAGAGGTGGTAGAGCGAGGTGTAGACGTTGGTCTTCTGGTCGTCCGTACCCTCAACCACCACCCGGGAGAGGCAGCGGTTCCACGCGTCTTTCGCCGCGGTGTGTACTGCCCCGAAGTTCCACCCGGGCACCTCTGCCGCCAGGTTGACCTTGGCTCCATCGATGCCTGTGGTAGACATGGCGACCTTCACCTGCAGGGTTTTATCACCTTGCATATCGAACGTGAGGATGTAGCGTGGTGCCTTTTCGCGGGGATCCCGTTGCACGAGCTTCTCCGAAGAGAGGATAGGTTTATCGAACTCGATCACGAAGTAGTAGGTGCGCTCCACCCACTGGGTGCGGCGGGTATGGCCCGTGATTACCCGGTCACCCTCGAAATGGACTTCGTTGTCGAGGACGTGCGTGTATAATCCCTCTTCCTGCCAAACCAGGCCGCTTTGGAAGTCGGCCAGCAGGTTAGACGCTTCGTTGCCGGCACCCGTGAAGGTGTAGCGGTGGAAGGCCACGTGGGGA
>CAZTEP010000417.1:0-1537 GCA_964612325.1 uncultured Anaerolineaceae bacterium | reverse complement strand
AGCCTCCTTTGGCGGAATTCTATAACAACATTTTAGACGGTACTTATGACCCTGAAAAGACCGTTGGCTTGACTGAGACAGTAGCGGTAAGAATTTCAGCCCAGACTGGTTCTCAGGGCGCAAGCGTGCCTGGTACGAAGACCATTGTTTACAACAATGCCTTCACTAACTTTGACACTTATATTAACAACACGACAACGGAGTATAGTGATGCCAACCTCTTGGATGCCTCTGGCAACTGGTGGGGTACGACTGAAGCGGCAACGCTCTTTGATGGCGTGACCGCGGGTTCAGACTACACCCCATGGCTGGCTTCGGGCACGGATACCGATGCCGATTTGGCTGGCTTCCAGGGTGACTTTAGCACCTTGTATGTGGATGACGACAGCTTCCAGATTGGAACGGTTGGACGCATTCAGGAAGCGATTGACATGGTTTCCAGCAGCACGATTTACGTTATGCCCGGAACATACGATGAAGATGTTGATGTCAACAAAGCTGTAAACCTGTATGGTGCCAATCATGGAATTAATCCGAATGGCGCAAGAACAGCTGAGTCTGTCATCGCTGCAACTGCGGAATTTGTGATTAATGCCACTGATGTGGTGGTAGATGGCTTCACTTTTGAAGGCACTTTGAACGCTCTAACCGGCACATCGATTAAGAACAATATTTTCTCGAATACGAGCGGTTATTCAATCGCGTTGGGCTCATCGCAGGCTGGAAGCACGGGTGATCCCATCACCGGTATGGTCTATGACTTTAGCGCTAACAGCTTCAGCGATCTTGGCGATGGTCGTTTGGTTGTTTATCTGCCTGTAGAGGCGACAAATGATCAGATGACCGCTATGGTTGCTATGTTCCAACTGATTTATGAAGAACCAACCGCATATCCAGTCGAAATCAGTGGTGTGGATCCCTACACATATGTGGTGAGCTACATTCCGCAGGTAGAGGATGATACTTATAGCGTGGTTGAGGACCACGATTTGATTGTGTCTAAAGAAGAAGGTGTTTTGGCTAACGATAGCTATGCTGGTAATGAAGCCTTGACTGTTATACGTGTGACTGGTCCTACCCACGGTATCTTGACCTTGAACGTGGATGGCAGCTTTACGTACACACCTAATGCAGACTATTTTGGAGAAGATACCTTCACATACAAAGTCAGCAATGGTGTCTTTGAAAGCGATGTTGCGACTGTAACGATTACCGTGACCCCTGAGAAAGACCAGGTGCGCGCGGTGGATGATTTTTACTCTGTGAATCAAAACGCGGTATTGGAAATTCCCGCGCCAGGTGTCCTGGCGAATGATATTGATGTTGACCTGAACAATCAATATGCGGCGCTCGTTAGTGGGCCGTCAAATGGAAATTTGATTTTTAGAAATAATGGTAGCTTTACCTACACGCCTAAACCGGGTTTCTCTGGTACAGATACCTTTGTTTATCAATTAATTACTACTCCGAAGACCCAAGACCTGTGGACAGACGAAGCGACGGTGACGATAACAGTCATTCCGTTACCAGTGATAAG
>CAZTEP010000416.1:0-1549 GCA_964612325.1 uncultured Anaerolineaceae bacterium | reverse complement strand
CAGACGTGTGCTCTTCCGATCTGAGCCCTTTGTAAGAATACTTCGTAGTCTTTTCTGAGCATCCCCACATCCAAATCATCATCCCAAGGTATAAAACCTTTATGCCGAACCGCCCCCAACAGTGTTCCGGAATCCAAAAAATAATCAAGCTTAAGAAGATTGCAAACACGTCGAAATTCTTTTGCAATCTCTAACTGACACAATTGGACTCTTCTTAATTGTTCATTATCCATTTAACCATTTCCTCGCAAATATAGTTAGGTGTACACTCATAAAGAGTCTTATCATATGTTGGGCTTGAAGCGTGTCTCCCTCTGATCCTTAACAACAGTGCTATCCAGCAAGCCGCTTCCTCGGTATTTTCATCAGCTTTAACGCAGAAAGAATCGCTATAATAGTTTAAGTATTTCAGATTAACATCGTTCTCATCATAATAAACATGTATGATGGGTTTCCTGAAAGACATATAATCAAAAATCTTGCTCGACATCTGTTTTCCGCTTATTTCAGCTATGCTGATAAGTGCATCCGCCTTATCTAGTTCTTTTTCAAGTTCCGGCCTGGAGAGCCAGTTTCCCAATTTAATGTTATCTGTTTTACATTTTCTAATAGTATCAACACCATTCCCGGCAGAATAAAATGTAACTATCATATCCTTCAATAACGGGTGAGAGAACAACTCAACAATTCTATCCGGCTCCACATACCCTTTTCGTAACGAGCCTGAAAAGATCAACTTATAATACCCCCCCCCACAAAGGCCGTCCGAACAGATCTTTGCAATCTCGGTCGTAATGAACTGCGGATCAGCGTTTCTAAAGATTCTTATTATCTCATTGAAGCTCACAACCTTACCACTATTGTTCTCTATAAACTCCGTGATCTTACCTGCATCTGTATCCTGGCTAACATCAACAATCATAGAATTCGGATATTTATTAAGCAGTTTTACGGCCGGATCATCCATATCTTTTGCAAAATGCAATATAGGTTTTCCTGTAGCAATATATTCAATCAATTTGCTCGGTGTCTGGGAATAATCCGAATTCCCGATTGAAACAAGAATATCTGCCCCGTTTCTTCTTTTATCGGCGGTTTCAGAATCAACCTTCCCGCAAAAGACGATCTGCTGATTCTTTTTCGAATATCTTTCCAAAATATCCTGGGCTGATCCATATGCATAAAAATCAAAGACAATATTTGAGTCATTAATCCTGTCAATAATCTCCAATGCTTTCTCCGGGTTGCGAATCTTAGTATCAACTACACCCATATAAACAGCATGGATCTTTTCATTGACAGATTTCTTCCCGGCTCCAGCTTCCGGGTCTACAAGCAGTAACGGATGTTCTATGCATTTACACTTTTCCGTAAAAGAAGGAAACGCTTCTGCAATGTGATCGCTCCAGTTATCCACATGAAAAACAGCACGCGATTCTTCAAGCATGCTTCTCTCAAGTGAAATGTTTTTTCTATATTTAATTACCTTGTTCAGCTTATTCAGATTCAGATTAGTTAAAAAATTCATTTAACGCCCTCCTTCCTTAAT
>CAZTEP010000415.1:0-1567 GCA_964612325.1 uncultured Anaerolineaceae bacterium | reverse complement strand
CGATTAATCAATCTGAGTTTCTATCGGTAGAATTTAAATCAGCTGCACGGCAAGCTATTGAAGAAAGACAAACTCGGTTTACCTTCCCAGATCCGGAAGGAAACTTAATTACCTACGAAATTGGGCGCGTGTTAAATACATTCAACATCAAACGAGATACACGAGCGCAATTAATCCGCATGTTCGAATTCCCTTCAAGGGAGCACCCGCTTGGACTAGATAACAACGGCATGGATGTAATGACGCGCCTGATGTATGGCGGCCAAGTTTCTTTGATGGTTGGCTTCATCGTTGTTTTCTTCGAGATTATCTTGGGCGTTATCGTTGGCGGTTTATCTGGTTACTTTGGCGGAGCCGTGGATACCATTTTGATGCGTGTGGTTGACCTGTTTAATAGTATTCCCTTCTATCCGGTTGTCATCATTATCGGTTCAGTGATGGATACGCTGCAGATTGAACCCCGTCAACGCCTCTATATATTAATGGTGGTTCTGGGCGTTCTTGGTTGGACTGGTGTGGCTCGTGTGGTGCGTGGTCAGATTCTCTCACTCCGAGAGCAAGATTTTATGGTAGCTGCCGAAGCGACAGGTATTCCTACGAGTCGGCGCATTTTTAGGCACTTGGTTCCAAATGTGATGCCACTTTTGATTGTGCAAGCAACGGGATCGTTAGGTGGGATTATCATCACCGAAGCAACCTTAGGCTTTTTAGGTTTAGGTGTGAAATACCCAGAAGCTTCTTGGGGAAGCATTATCAATGTGGCTTCAGATGCGTTTGTGATGACAAACTACTGGTTCATGTGGATCCCTGCCGGTATGCTTATTTTACTGACTGTGTTAGGTTTCAATTTCATTGGTGATGGATTGCGTGATGCATTTGACCCTAAGATGAAGAGGTAGTTGGAGACAATGTCTGATAACAATAACGCTAAATTAAATAACAACCATAAGAAATCCAAAGCAAGGAATTCGAATTACATTTCAGCTAAGGAATCGGCTCGGATTTCCCGAGAGAACCGAAAGATCACTGATGCTCTCGAGAAGCAACGCAAACGGAAAAATGTCCCGGAGAGTGAATACCTTACGACCATGAAGGATCCGAATAACGTGGCAGAATTTGATAATCTGCACACCTATTTCTTTACAGATGTCGGCACGGTCAAGGCTGTGGATGGGGTAACATTTGATATCCCTCAAGGCAAAACCGTTGGCGTGGTAGGGGAGTCTGGCTGTGGTAAGTCTGTGACTGCCCTTTCCTTAATGCAGCTGGTGCAAAGACCTCAAGGGCAAATTGTCGAAGGCACGATTCGCTTTAACACTGGTGATAAAGTATATGACATCGCTAAAACTCCAATTGAAGTCATGGAAAAAATTCGCGGCGCCAAAGTTTCTATGATTTTCCAGGAACCCATGACCTGTCTCAATCCTGTCTTTAAAGTTGGGGATCAGATCGACGAGGTTATCGAGCTGCATAACCCGGATATGACAGATGAACAAGTAAAGCAGCAATCTTTGCACATGATTGATATGGTTGGGATTGCGAATAACACAGATCGGAAGAGCACACG
>CAZTEP010000414.1:0-1569 GCA_964612325.1 uncultured Anaerolineaceae bacterium | reverse complement strand
CCGATTATTGCTTCAATGACTTTCTCTCGGGATAAACGCACTTTATTGGGCGATACGCCTGTGGATGTGGCTAATTTCCTTACTGATTTGGGATGCGATGTGATTGGCGTTAACTGTTCAGGTGGACCTGTGCAACTTCTGAGCATTCTAAAACTGATGCGACAAGCACAACCGGAAGCCAGGATTTCGGTCATGCCAAATGCGGGTTTCCCTGAGCAGGTCGGAGGACGCATTATTTATCCAGCGGGAGCCAGTTATTTTACTGATTTTGCTCTTGCTTTTTGGAAAGCAGGCGCGAAGCTGATTGGTGGGTGTTGTGGCACGACACCGGACCATATCCGTGCCATTCGTGAAGCGATTGATGCGCATGACCTTGAAACAGAATTGCATGACGTGGAGATTCAAAATAATGTGCCAATAGAAATAGATATCGAAATACCCGAACAAACACGCATTCAAAAGAAACTGTCTGAAGGTAATTTTATCATCACAATTAAAATAGACCCTCCCCGGGGATTTTCGACGCATAAGCTTATGGCTGGAGCCAGTCTTTTAGCAGATGCCGGCGCTGATTGTATTGATGTGGCAGACAGTCCGATGGCGCGCATGAGGATGAGCCCCTGGGGCGTTTGCCAGATGATTCAAAACAAATTGGGTGTGGATGCGACCTTGCACTTTCCAACGCGTGGACGGAATCTTTTGCGCGTGCAAGGTGATCTTTTGGCAGCTCACGCGCTTGGCATTCGCAACGTTTTTGTGGTGATGGGAGACCCAACTGCCATTGGTGATTATCCGGACGCGATGGATAATTACGATTTGGTGCCTACAGGTTTGGTGAAGCTGATTAAGCAAGGTTTAAACACTGGTGTTGATCACAGTGGTGTGAAAATTGGCACGCCAACCAGCTTTTTCGTTGGCGCGGCAATTGACTTAACACCGGCGAGTATTGAACGGGAGTTAAAATTAGCAAGAAAAAAGATAGTTGCAGGCGCAGATTTCTTCTTGAGTCAACCTGTGTTTGACCCTGAAAAAGCCAGACTCTTTATTGAACGGTATGAAAAAGAGTATGGTACTTTTGAGACTCCCATTTTGGCAGGATTGTTGCCTTTGGTCTCAGACCGGCATGCAAAGTTCTTGCATAATGAGGTGCCTGGCATCAGTATTCCAGAGCAAATTCATGAACGATTGCGTTTGGCTGGTGAGGATGGTGCGAAGGTTGGCGTAAAAATTGCAGAAGAGTTGGTGGATGAGATCAGGGGTTTTGCTCAAGGAATTTATATTATGCCTCAATTTAATCGCTATGATATCGCGGCTGAAATTGTGGCTGATATTTGTACTAAGAATTTAAGTGGAACCTTAGTTGCCTAATGCGCGTCGTTAATTCACCTTTAAAAAAAAGGGTAAAATGGAAGTGATTAAGGAGTAACTTTATGAGAAAAATTAGACTTACCCTATTGATTATTATTAGTTTCAGCTTATTTTTAAACGCGTGTGTACCTTGATCTGATTCGAATGAAAATGGTATAGCAGATACATCAGTTGCTGAAATTGTAGAAGAAATGATGACTT
>CAZTEP010000413.1:0-1583 GCA_964612325.1 uncultured Anaerolineaceae bacterium | reverse complement strand
GTGCTTTTAAGAGGTCGATAAGTTCGAGGCTGGAGAGATCCAGCTGGATATTGACTGGATATGTTCGCGCGATATGCAAGTAGCCACGCAAGCCTAAATTAGCGCGTTCTGAAAGCCATTGGGTGGCGCGTTTGATTTCTCGGTAAATGATTAGTTGTCGGGCCAAACTTTCGCCGATATCTTCTTCATCTTCCATGCGAACAGGTGGTCGTGGTAGCATAGCTTCAGATTTTATTTGTACTAATTTACTGGCAATAACCAGAAACTCTGAACTAAAGTCCGGATTGGTATCTTTGTGTGCGTTGACATAAGCCAGGAATTGATCGGTTACCTTTGCCAGGGCAAGTTTGGTAATGTCAAGCTCTGCTTTTTGGATGAGATCCAAAAGCAGGTCAAGTGGTCCGGAATAAAGTTCGGTTTCAATTTCGTAGTTGTCTGAAGCGCGATGCCATAATTTACTCATAGCCTAATTATAGCCTGAGAATGTCTTGAGGGCGCTATCAATTGGTATAATTTATAAAAGAAATGACCAAATATGTTTGCCAAAACTGTCAAATGCCATATCCAAAGACTAATCTCATCCATCGTTGTGAGAAATGTGGGGGTGTTTTTAGCGTACAAAATCTTGTTTATGATCCAGATGCGTATTCAAAGGTGAATTTAGCTGGCATATGGCGAT
Organism: uncultured Anaerolineaceae bacterium; assembly: GCA_964612325.1. Lineage (GTDB taxonomy): Bacteria > Chloroflexota > Anaerolineae > Anaerolineales > Anaerolineaceae > Mesolinea. The sequence goes on along the minus strand of CAZTEP010000413.1, from coordinate 904 downwards.
TTTTGCCGGTTTTTGGATTGGACGAAGATTGTGAGCCTTGTTATTTGGGTGAAGGGGATACGCCATTGGTCCCGGCGATGTTTGAGACAAAAGAAGTCTTTTTTAAGTGTGAACATCTTAACCCGAGTGGGTCTTTTAAGGACAGACAAAGCGCGGTGTTGTTAAGTGTGTTAAAGAAACGGTGTATAAAAGAGGTTCTGGAAGATTCTTCTGGAAATGCAGGCGCGTCTTTGGCTATGTATACGGCTGCTTTCGATGTGAAAGCGACTATTTTTATTCCCAGTAGCAGCGCGGGACCAAAAAGGCAGCAGATAGAAATGTTTGGCGCGAATGTTGTAGCTGTTGAAGGCGCGCGTTTAAACGCCACCAAAGCTGTTCATCACGCACAATCAGAAAGTGGCATTCCATATGCCAGTCACGCGTTTTTACCGTTTGGTTTGGCGGCATATGCGACGATAGCCTTTGAAATATATGAAAAATTAGGCAAAATGCCGACGCGGGTCTTTGCACCAATTGGGCATGGCTCACTCTTTTTGGGTCTTTTAATTGGTTTTGAGGCAATAGAAAAAGCTACTGGTCTCATTCGGCCTAAAATGATTGGTGTGCAAGCTAAAAACTGTTCGCCGGTGTATCACCAATGGAAAAAAATGGATTCAAGTGTGATTATGCCAACCATTGCTGATGGTACCGCGGTTAGCGAAGCTGTGAGAGGAGATGAGATAGTTTCGAAATTAAAAATTGACTTTGATGATATCGAAGTTGTAAATGAGGCAAGCCTTGCGCGTAGTATGACCGTATTAGCAAAAAAAGGCTTTTATGTGGAAGCAAGTTCCGCGCTGGTTTGGGCTGCTGCTGAGCAGGTGAGTGAGAATGAAAAGAGTCGCCAGCAGGTGCGCAACCAGTT
>CAZTEP010000412.1:0-1583 GCA_964612325.1 uncultured Anaerolineaceae bacterium | reverse complement strand
CAAGTTGGGGTGGTCGTAGATACAATCCATACGCTTTTATCGTGTCCTTGCAGACAAACACAATGAGACTGAAATCATCGGCTGTGATTTGGCAAGGAGTAATACGGAAAAAGCAAGGAGTGGTGATTCCTTGGCAAGGAGTGAAGATAAAAAGGCAAGGAGTAATAGGGGGAAAAGGCTGTAAGTAAAGAAGAATTCTTGTCGTTATGTTGCCTTATATAATAAAATGCATAGTGTACGTAGATAGCAGCTTATACTGTTCTGCTTCAATCTTCTGTCTTTTAGCCATGCCTCATAACACTCCATCATATCCGGAGTGAGTTCGTCAAAGGTCAAGTCCTGGCCTTCACGAAAATCTTTGAACCACCGATAGGCGTTAGAGTATGTCATGGCTGTCCCTTGCCGTTTCATCTGCTCTTTCTTCGTCACCTGTTCTTGTAGAAACATAAAGACGGTCTTTTGTGTCTTGGCTTTATTGAATGCATCGCACAGTTCATTTATAGTGACATTCTTATGCTGGTTTTCCATTTCCACGATAATGCTGTCCCATTGCTTCAACTCCCAGTTTATTTGGCGCTGCATCTTTTCTAATTCTGCTTTTCGTTCGCTGTTTGGCGGAATCAGCACTTCGCCTGTCTTTTCGTCCCATTCACATGGGTACACATGATACCCAGTGCTTATCCACTTCACTTTTCGCTTGTGTATCACCTGATAATACAGCGTTCCCTCTGTCTCGGGTACTGACGACGGACGGAATTTCAATTTTATTGTTGCCATTAAATCGTTTTTTTGAATTTGTTATTACTATATAAATTAGGGTCTTGCCACCAATACAATCCCTATTAAACCATACTGTCATATCATGCTGCCTGTATATATGCCCATGCATTTCATTACTATTACTTGCGCGTACATTATCAATATTTCTGAAATATTTGTTAAAAATCTATGCCGTATACATGTTACTGGTGTGCATTTCGACGAATTATTAGTAACTTTGCACACCTAAACATGATTAATTATGGATAATACTTTTGCTCAAAGATTGGTTAACGCCAGAAAAATCCGTTGTATGTCACAACGTGAACTATGCAATTCGGTTGATGGTAAAGTGTCGCCAACTGCTATTGCAAAGTATGAAAAGGGATTGATGATGCCATCAAGTGACGTGTTGATTGTGCTTTCCAACGCATTGAATATGAAACTTGACTACTTTTTCCGTCCTTACACCATTGATATAGACCCTTCCAAATTTGAGTTCCGCAAGAAGTCAAGCCTGGGAAGCAAGAAGGTCGAGTCTATAAAACACCTTGTTTGCTCCGAAATAGAGAAGTATCTTGAAATTGAGGCTATTCTTGGTATCACGTCTAAATTCTGTTTGGACTATAGCAACACGACCGTCGAGGGAGAGAATGAAGCGAAACTCTTGGCTTTGCGTCTTCGCAATGACTTGAATATCGGTTCTGATGCCATTGTCTCCGCTATTGACTTATTGGAGTCCGTTGGGGTGAAGATTATTGAAATTGATCACGACAGCTCTTTCTCTGGTACTTGCAACGAGGCTGGTGGGTTACCTGTTATTG
>CAZTEP010000411.1:0-1586 GCA_964612325.1 uncultured Anaerolineaceae bacterium | reverse complement strand
GCAGATAAGAAAAGCCCTAAATATGGAAGAACAATCATCGGGCAAACATCCGTTGTCATCGGAATTCCATTTACCCTATTTCTCTTCTTGAAAACAGCAAACTGGGACATTTTGCCACTGACCATTCTCTGCTTCGTCACCGCGTTATTCATAAGCTGGCCGGGGAAGGGATCCAAGGAGCCAATGATGTCTGCCGTCGTTCCACCCGAACTGCGTTCGACCGCATTCGCGATGACGACCTTCATCGAAAGCGGCTTTGCGGCCATTGTAGCCTTGATATTCGGTTTCATTGCCGACAAGATCGATTTACACACAGCCATGCTCTGGACCATTCCTTTCCCTTGGATCATCTGCGCAATCCTCTTCAGCGGTTTTTACCTGACATATCCAAAGGATCTGGAGAAGAACCGGAAATTGTTGGAAGATCGTGCCAGGGAATTTGGCATCGCTGAATAAAAAAAAGAAACTGCCAAAAAGGCAGTTTCTTTTTTAGCGGGAGCGACGGGATTTGAACCCGCGGTCTCGGCCTTGACAGGGCCGCATGTTCGACCACTACACCACGCCCCCAAAGCGAAGCATAGTTTATCATGCCAAATCTTGAAAGTCAAGAACCAAAGCAGTCTGTAGGTAAGGTATCTGAGAGCAATTATGGATCAGGTTCAGTCTTGTAAATAACAAAAAGCAGCCATGAATCTACTCTGGCTGCTTTTTGTATCAATCAGTTATTGGTTTCTCAGGCCTATTCTTTGGCGGCTTCGGCAACTTCTTCGGCTGCCTGGGTGGTTTCCTCAGCCAATTTTTCGACCTTGACCTTGGTGCTGCGACCCAACTCGGTTGCTTTTTCTTTGGTCACCTTGGCAAGCTCATCAGCTTTAGCGAGGGCATCTTTGTAAGCTATTTCAGCCCTGTGTTTTGTTTCTTCGTAGGTTTCTGCGCCTTTTTCTTTCAGTTCAATGGCTTTTTCCTTGATGACCTGGCGAGTTTCCTCACCGGTTTGGGGTGCCATCAAAAGAGAGACAATTGCGCCGGCGAGTGCACCGACAGTGAAACCCATTAAGAACGATCCAAAATTGCTTTCGTCAGACATAGTAATCTCCTCTATTTTTTTATCGTTTTAAGCGAAAGATATCTACAAGTTTTTTAATGCTCGCCAGCGATTCATTCAGCTTGATCACTGGTTCGCTTACATTGTCACTTAGGAACCGAACGGTACCTTTGAGCGTGTTCACCGTGTCGGTCGTTGAATTTAGAATTGGCTTGATCTCATGCTGAAGTAGATTGGTCAAGTTCGCGAGTTGGATGATCAAGACGACCAGGGCAACTCCAATCACAACCATCATGAGCGCCATCAGGATGATGAAAATGTCGCGAACCTGTGAAACAACCTGCCCTTCCGCTCTTGCCAGGAAGAACAGACCAACAATCAAACCCACCAGGATCAATGCTCCAATCACAATCGCAAGGACTGGTTTTTTCTCTGGGGTCAATTCAGGCTGGGCATTAATTTTCTCAGCTTTATCGGCGTCGTGTGTTTCAAGGGTGTTGGTCGGGTTCTCAGACATTTTTTCCTCGTCATTATTATAACA
>CAZTEP010000410.1:0-1590 GCA_964612325.1 uncultured Anaerolineaceae bacterium | reverse complement strand
GTTTTTTAATGTTGCATTGGGTCATCATTATAAAACCATATTGCTATTCCCTTGAAATCAATACCACCGTTTCGATGTGGGTGGTTTGGAGGCACATGTCAAAAGCTTGAAGAGAGTCCACGTGGTAGTCGGATTCATGCAGAACTTTGAAGTCACGAGCTAGGGTTGTGAGGCCACAAGAGATATGGGTGATTTGCTTCGGGCCCATTTTGAGCAATGCCTGGCGAGTTTTGACATACAAACCGGAAAGGGGAAGGTCGAGCAAGAGCAAATCCAGTGTCACAATTTGTTCAATCAACCCGAAAGCCAAAAGAGAGAAAGCTGAAAAGATCATATAAAAGTATTCTTTTACCGAGGCGCGTTATATATTGCGGGTATCCGAATGTAATTCTCAGCGATAAAAGTCCAGAGTTCATCAGCATAGCAATGAACAATTGGACTTTTGATAAACAAATCATGTAAATCTTCTTTGATCTTGATAAAACGATCCAAATGCGTCTATGATGGTTCATTGGCAGATCGCGGGATGAAAACTTGAACCAAAACCTTCACATAAAACTTGTGGAGGAAAAAACTGTTATTGAATCGTGGGGAAATGAAAACAACCAGCTTCGCCTACGCAACTCACTGGGCTATAGGACACTCGCTGAGTATACAACTTCTAAATTGTGGAAATGGAAAAAACCAACTTTCTAAGTGGATTAATATACAGGCAGGGTAGTAGGCTGAATCCATGTATTTCCTTAAACAAGATGTGTTGTGATTTATTAGCTAAACTCGTTATTACCATTCACACTCTGAGAAGTTTTGTCTCTATTCGGGACAAGTCTAAATTTATAAAAGGTCTAAAAGCTTTTTCCATTCTAATCATCGACTTTATCAGTTGTTCTTGTAATTCATCCCAATGGTCTTGATCTTTCAGACCATAACTTGTAATTACAAAACGAATACGGCTTGCACGCTTCTCTGGCAGTAATTGCCAATCCAACGGACCACCGAAGAGCCCTTCTATTTCCTCCTTACGTTGTAGAAAGGAGTTAAACGCCATCTTGTTCCATTCTGGATCATTTCGATTTATATAGAGCTCCACCTGGGCGTCATCCATACGCACAACGTAATTAAATCTAAGTCCGCTTTTCCCAGCACCTGTGCCGACCTGATTATCAGTTCCTGGTGAGACTTTGGTATGAAGTTTTGTCTTTGTTTTTGCTTTTTCAAGCAGCCTACCCCAGAATTTTAGTCGGAGGACATACCGCTCTGCTAAATCTCCATCCTTTTGGCCCTGTTGTGACTTTTTTTGATGTCCTTGCACAGTGGACTTGCCGTCATATCCTTTGATAAAAGAAAACACCTTATAAACCGTGCAAAATGTATCAAGCTTTTCTTTACAGACAATTCCATCAAGATCTGGCCAATAGGATGGCTCTTTATTGTCTTGATCTTTAAATTGAATAACCTTAAGCTGGAGACCATCCGTTAATATCCCCCATTCAACCTGATGGAATTTGGCAGCATAAAACAGATAGGAATCCCATTTTAACCCGGGGGTAATTTCATCAAAATTTTCACCTGGCTTTACGTAACAAACGA
>CAZTEP010000409.1:0-1592 GCA_964612325.1 uncultured Anaerolineaceae bacterium | reverse complement strand
CTATTTTGTCTATCAACAGAAATCGGCCCGACTTGAAATGCGTTATGGCGATGCCGGCATAGGCGACTGCCAAGCCTGGGAACCGGGCATGAGACTCGCGATAAAGATGACAAAGTTAAAAGCAGGAGACCGCGTAAAACTCATCGGTTCCGATTTTACTCATGAATACCCACTCGTTGAGGCTAATGGCGATTTTGAGGCCTTTTTTACGCCCCAGAAGCCTGGTTTCGTGCGCCTGGAGCTCTGGCAATCACTATACGGCCTCTTGCCCCCAATGCCAGTTTTAGTTTCTAATCCCATTTGGATCGATTGAACCCATACAAAATAATCAGTAAATCTTATAAAAACGATATAATTCGCTCATGGTTAGAAAACCACAAGCAAACGATGGATATCTTTGGGTTCACACAGGGTTTCCTCACCATGTCAATCGCGAAATGAGCATTGCTGTTTTATGACTAACTCTGATAATGTTATAGCTAATCCGCATGATAAAAGCGCTAAAAAGCGCTTTCCGAACGTCATCTTTTTGTTCCTGTGCGCCATTATATGGGGTTTTGGCTTCATCGCCCAAAGACTCGGCAATCAGCACGTCGGCCCATTTACATTCAATGGCATTCGCTTTTTGCTTGGTGCATTGACCATCTCACCTCTCTTGCTCGTAACGCGCCGATCTGAGCAACGCGAAACGGCCAGTTTGGACTTGACCAAAGCAAAGGCCATGGCACAAAAAAAGCGGCGCGCCTGGTTGATGGGGAGTCTGATTTGTGGACTGGCGCTTTTTGCGGGAGCCAGTTTTCAGCAAATAGGTTTAATTAATACTGAAGCCGGCAAAGCCGGTTTCATCACCGCGCTGTATATCATTTTGGTCCCCTTGATTGGTCTTCTCTTAGGTAAACGGGTTGGCTGGAATGTGTGGCTTGGTTTGGCATTAGCGGTTGGTGGCTTATACCTGTTGATGGTCAAAGGCGATTTTGATATAGCTACCAGTGACCTGATTATCTTAATCGGCGCGTTTTTGTGGGCACTCCACATTTTGTCAGTAGACCATTTCACCGAAAAGGTCGATGGCATTCGCCTGGCTTTTGGTCAATTTTTGGTGAGTGGCTTGTTCTCATTTGGTATAGCATTGTTGCGCGAAACAATAAGCTGGCCTGCGATTCAAGAAGCAATGCTGCCCCTTTTGTTCTCAGGTGTCGTGGTCGCGGGTGTGGCATTTACTTTTCAGGTTTTGGGTCAACGTGGCACTAACCCCACGCTGGCAGCACTTATCATGAGTCTTGAAGCGGTCTTTGCTGTGATTGGTGGTATTTTGTTTTTGAACGAGCGCATGAGTCCACGCGAATGGCTCGGAAGTGGGTTAATGCTTATTGCACTCATCATCGCCCAGGTAAGATTTCAGAACAAATCAAAAGTAACAACGTTTTCGACTAATGAAATAAATAATAAAACTTAATCTTATTTATTCTTTATGAGAGACAAGGCCTTTATTCTATTATTCTGACATCCGCATATAGATTTGGCAAGTTGTTCTTTCGAGTCCTGAATTTTGTGCCATGATTATGACCTGTTCGAGCATCAAAGTCTACAAG
>CAZTEP010000408.1:0-1592 GCA_964612325.1 uncultured Anaerolineaceae bacterium | reverse complement strand
AGGACGTACACTCTTTCCCTACACGACGCTCTTCCGATCTCTGTGTCAATGCCTAAGCATTCAAACATGTTTGCAACATACTTTAGCATTTTGGTTTCGTTATGACTGTCACTTATAAGGCCAATTTTCATCTATTCTCTTTTCTTTTAAGACTGTAATATTATAAATATAAAACCCATGTGGTAAAATTTAATATCATTCTAATCAATCGTTAAGGAAACCGCCATGGCTACTTCTCTGCAACAAGGAATTGATGCTGCTAAAGCCGGAAAGTTAAATCTCGCTCTTGAACACTTCAAGAATGCAATTGTTGAAGAACCTAAAAACCCTGACGTTTGGGTTTGGCTGGCTGGTATCATTGACGATGTTGACAAGCAAACCATTTTCCTAAAAAAAGCCTTGGAACTTGATCCTGATAACCGTCCTGCTCAGCGCGGGTTAGCCTATCTCAAACGTCAAAAATATGTTCCTTCTCAAGAACCTATAGCATCTTCAGAAGCCATTCCTCCTAATATTTCAAATACAACAGATGATACACCCGAAGAAATTGATCCTGCATATCTGACCGCTAATGTGGAAAGTTTTGCCAAGCAAGTTGAAGCATTAGGAGATCCACAAGCACCTACTCAAGAAGAACTTATCATTGAAGCAAAATCCAAGACCCTGAAGCCAAAGAAACCTTGGCTTGAAATCTTTATTTATGGATTCACACTTATTGTTTTTGCGATTATTGGTGTGCTCATAGGTCTAACTATAAAAAACAGAGATCACAACCTTTCTTTGCCTACACCAACAGTTAGTCCTATTCTCGGAGAGCCTGATGAAGGAGTTTTTCTCTATGTAAATATGCAATATTACAAATTAGAGTTGTCTCACAATGAACCGTCAGATGATTCTATTCTGCTGAGCACATCAAATCCACAACCAATTATTATCACCAATTCGACTATATTAAAAGCATCTCGTCTGAATATTGTCGATGAATTTGGTGGCATTCACGATTACACGCTTGAAAAAATTGATGATAACAAAAACAGATTAAGTCTTGATCACCAACTTAATCCTGGTCGTTATTGCCTTGTACATCCCCTTTCTGAGGGGGAACTATCTCTTTATTGGTGTTTTAAGATCACCGATTAACCAATTCACAATTATTCATAGGAGACAGTTTTGGAAACAAAAAAAATATCTAAAATAGCCTTAAAAAAGCCTGAACTGAACACTATCATAAAGAAAGAATCCCTTGCAGAACGCATTGATCGTTATATTATCTATTCACCTCACATTGCGGCTAAGGCCCAACCCGGTCAATTTGTTATTGTAAGGCTTTCAGACCAAGGAGAACGCATTCCACTCACGATTTGCGATAAAGACCTTAACAATGGCACAATAACACTTGTCGTACAATCAGTTGGAAAGAGCACAGCCATGATGGCTGAAATGATTGATGGTGATCGTTTAAATGATGTCCTCGGCCCCTTGGGAAATGCTTCTGAAATCAAATATTTTGGTAATGTTGTGGTTGTCGGTGGCGGCTTAGGAGCGGCTGTCTCTTTTCCTGTTGGAAAAGCCTTAAAAGCAGCCGGAAACCA
>CAZTEP010000407.1:0-1593 GCA_964612325.1 uncultured Anaerolineaceae bacterium | reverse complement strand
GCAGCCAAATGACAAAACTGTTGATTTGTGCCCAAAGCCGTTGCCAAAAAGTGGTGCCGGCCCGTTCTTGTAACTCGTTGGGTCCAAATTCTTTGAGACGCCTTTCAACTTCCTCGGTTGTCAGACCGGTGTCGATAGGTACTTTAAGCTCTTCGAGTACTTTCTCGGAGTCTAAAGCATGCCATACGATTTCGATTTGATTATCCGAAGGGGGAATGAGAGATTCTCTTTCAGACATAAGATAGTATCCTTTCTGCACACAAATAATGTACATGAATTATAACTTCAAAATCAATTGATGACACAAAAAAGCCGATATTATGGTGATTTTTTATCAAATATATGGATTATTGGTCATTTCCATAATGAATAAAAGGCTTATCATCTTCAGAATTCTTTTCGTGATGTATATGCCTCTTCCATTATTTCGTATCTTGCTGTTACAATATATGCATTAACTAAATAATTATGAGGAGAGCCTATGAAGTTATTCAAAAGACTATCTGTTTTCTTAGCCCTCGCCATCGTGTTTGGCGCGATTGGCGCGGCAACGCCACAACAAGTTGAGGCGCAAAACCCAACCAAATTCTCTGTCTTGGAATTTATTTCCAGCGCAAGTTGACCTTACTGTGAAGCTGCCGGTCAGGCAGTAGATCAAGCTGCAGCAACTTATGCTGGACAACCTGTCGCCTTTATTGAATGGGGCACAGGTTATTACCCCGCAAACCGTATAGATATCTTAAAAGAAAGTGGCGGCGGAAAATATGTCCCCGAAATGTTTATTGATAGTACTCATGAATGGCAGACCGGTGTTGAATATGCTGATATTGTTGGGCTTGTTGACCGCTCACAGGCTCGTCAGGTTGGCGCATCCATCCAGGCAAACTATTCTCGAGATGGCAACGTTGTCACTTTTAAGGCAACTGTGACCAACTCAAGCGGTGTCTTGCTTTCTGCTGCGAACAAAGCCGCGGTGCATGCAATCGTTTATGAAAATTATCATGCCCAAAAGACGAATCGTATCGGCCGAGGCTCAGCCAAAACAAATATTAGCTACTTAGCTGATGGATCTACAGACACCTACATGATTACAATGGAAGTGGAAAATGTGGTCAACTGGGCTAACACCCATTATATTGTCTTGGTTGACTATAAAACAGTAGATACAAAAGCCACCGGAAAGTATGATCAACCGCAAGCAGTAATCGCCACTCCTGGCGATGTCACACCACCACTGCCGTTCTACATTGACCCTGAAGAATACAACTTTACTATTGGCGCGCGTGACCCGGAACTTCCCACTGGTGAATTCACTGTAAATTTAAGCGCTGGTAAGACCTGGACAGCAGAATCAGATGTGGAATGGATGACCATTGAGCCAGCCTCTGGTGCTCATGGCGATACTATCACCGTAAGCTTTGATAAAACCAAACTGGTTGAAGGACTTAACAAGGGCATGGTTGTTGTATCTGAAAATGGTAGCACACGACAACGTGCTGGTCTGGTGAACATTACCTTTGTTATTCCACCTCCACCTAACTTTAAAGTTTTGCCAGTATCGCTTACTTATACCATCCGCCATGATGACCCACC
>CAZTEP010000406.1:0-1612 GCA_964612325.1 uncultured Anaerolineaceae bacterium | reverse complement strand
TACCTTTAATGATATCCAATGCAATGGAAGGTAAATCCTTGCCTGTTTATGGGGATGGAAAAAATATTCGTGATTGGTTGCATGTTTATGATCATTGTACTGCTATAGATTTAGTCCTTCATAAAGGTAAAATTGGTGAAGTTTATAATATTGGTGGACACAATGAAAAACAAAATTTAGAAATAGTAAAATTGATTTTATCTACATTAAATAAAGATGAATCTTTGATTAAATTTGTGGATGATAGATTAGGTCACGATAGACGTTATGCTATAGATTCTAATAAAATTAGAAAAGAATTAGGTTGGAAATCTAAATATACTTTTGAAACTGGTATTATTGAAACAATTAATTGGTATATTAACAATCAAAAGTGGATGGATAAAGTAAAAAGCGGAGAATACCAAGATTATTATAGAAAAATGTATGAAAATTAAGTATTTTTATATATAAGTGATTTTATGAGTTATAAGATAAGTGTTATAGTTCCTGTTTATAATGTGGAAAAGTATATTAAGGAATGTTTGGATTCATTAGTGAATCAATCTTTAGGAATAGAGAATATAGAGGTTATAATTGTTAATGATTGCACTCCGGATAACAGTATGGATATTGTAAGAGAATATGCTGAAAAATACCCTTCCATAAAAATATTTGAACAGAAAGCTAATCAAGGACCAGGTGCTGCTCGTAATTTGGGTTTGATGCATGTTACTTCGGATTATGTTACTTTTTTGGATAGTGATGATTATATTTCTGAAAATACTTATGAAAATTGTCTTAATAAGTTTAATGATGATGTTGATTTAGTTATATATAAATATGTATTGTTTGATTCAGAGGGTGAAATTGATTCTATGGATATTCATCAGGAAATTTATAAAGAAGATAGAATTATAACAGATTTAAATGAAGTTCCAGAAGTTATATTCGCTACTGCTCCATGGAATAAGATTTATCCTAAGAAATTTTTTTCATATTTAAATTTTCCATCAATGTTATATGAAGATAATATTGTTGCAGCTAATGTATTAATTAATTCAAAAAAGGTTATTATTATAACCGATTCAATTTATTATTATAGGCATGGAGATAATAGTCATTCAAGAAGTCAGTCCGTTTCTAAGAAAAATTGTAATGATTTATTAAGATCTAATAATCAGTTATTAAATTTAAAAGATGAATATCCTATTTATTCTAGATTATTATATTTTTTAACAATACATTTCTCTAACAATATTTTATTTTGGTTGTTGAATCGTCCATTTTCTCTTGATGATAAAAATGAGATTTATAATAATTTAAAATCATTTTTAAATATTATTCCTGATGATATTTTTTCCGAATTTAAAAATATTTTTCCAGATTATATTTCTAATGAGAAAGAATTATTAGATGTTAAAATAATGGATTTTTATGAATATTTCGTTAGGTATGAATATGTAAATCCTACTTATGAAAGTATTTTATATGTTGATACTGGAGATGGATTTAATGAATCAAATAAAGTTTCAATGAAATATCAAATGAGTAATTTGATAGAAGTGACATTTGATTTAAAAAATTTTCATAAGATTACTAGAATACAATTTAATCCTATTGTAATGAATTT
>CAZTEP010000405.1:0-1613 GCA_964612325.1 uncultured Anaerolineaceae bacterium | reverse complement strand
TTTTAACTAAGGCTATTTCAAGCGCGTCTAGTCTTTCAAACCAGCCAAGTATAAGATTTGGATCGGTAAGCGGATTTTCTTCTGTGTAGTTCCAGTCTGGGGTTACACGCAAGTGGTCTGGAATGATGGTGTTTTCTTCAGGTGTAAGCGTTGGGATGGCGTTTATGACTGATGATAACTCATCGTGTATTGATGAAACCTTTGGAGATGGTAACTCATTCGGATCTGGTTCGATGGGTTGAGCTTCGCATGCTGAGATAAGTAGTAAGAGAACAAGAGGCAATAATGCGATTTTATTCTTCATATACTATTTCTCCGTGTTGTCTTGAAGGGCGCTAAAGTCCCGTTTTTTACATAACAGAAGACCGATTGATATTGTCGCGGTGATTAGAATTACCCAATATAGAAAAGAATGCCAGAGGGGAACATACCTAAAGGGGATGGTTTGCACATAACTAAGATGTACGCCTGGTAAGAAACGCGCCCAACTGGGAGGCCCGCTTAAAGACACACTTATATAACTTACAAGTAAAATGCTAAAACCAGCTATCAAACCAAGATAATACCTATCTGTTATTAGATTGACTAATAGAAGGATTAGTCCAAAACTAAAGAATCCTAATAACAAGAGTCCAAAGTTTTGTGTAAAATAGATTGCTGGACTTGGTGGCTGAAGTTTAACAAAGAAGCGTATGTCCAGATTAAGAAACATGGGTTCAAATTGTGCCAGTTCTGAGTAACCTGTCGTACCAGGTAATGTAATATAGGCTGTTACCGAGACAAATGAAAGCAACAACAATAAAAAGAACAAGGTTAGGATAAAGAGAGTGCATACTTTTACGAGCCACCATTTCTTACGCGATTTCAGGCGTAAAAGCTTCATCTGTCCAAGATTGGATTCAGGTAGGATATCGCTTATAAGAAAAATAAAGAGTGGACCTAAACCAAGATAAAGATAATATTGATCACCGAATACCACGAACAATAAGTCCCATCTATTTGGGAGTTGTGGGGCTATTTGTGCTAAATAGCTTGTTAAGTAGTCGTTAGCATGCATACAAAGATAAACGAATACAGGTATTGGTAACAGCCATCGTAAACGAAAAAGATAACTTTGGAGTTCTAACTTCAAGTATGTTAAAAAGGATTTCATTTCTTTTCCTTAGATTGTTTCACGTTTATTCCGTGTAAAAATAAACAAACCGATAAGTGATAATACAAAAACAGCCAGATACTGTAAAAGTTGAATAGAAAAAGTGGGTTGCTCAAAAAATACCGCATAGGGTTGTAAGCCAAAAAGAGCATTAAGTTGATATGGAACAATGTCACTGCGTTCGATTAAAACACGAAGTCCTTGTGTGATGACTAAAGGTGCTGCAAGGGTAATATAGCGATTACGGCTTAGCGTTGAAAAAAACATTGCTAAAAGTGACCATGCAAAACCAAAAATAAACACACTCAGCAAAAGATAGCCAAAATAAGCACATGGATTTTGCCCATACAACTCAGAGAACGGTCCCCATGGCATAGTTCCTTGATACCCAGCTTTAAAACTGATATCGGAAAAGTCAATGCCTTTTCCAAGCCCAAGCAAAAAGACGATTAGATTAGAC
>CAZTEP010000404.1:833-1616 GCA_964612325.1 uncultured Anaerolineaceae bacterium | reverse complement strand
GCAGGCAGTCTGCTTTTGCACCGGTATCTTTGATTGTCGTCATGACATGGCGGAGGGCAAATGCAGTTCCTTCAAATACAGAACGGATGATGTCTTTTCGCTCTGTGTCCATGGACAGCCCGATGAACATGCCTTTGGCATGGGAATTCCATAAAGGAGCCCGTTCTCCCAGCAGATACGGGAAATAGATCAGTCCGCGGCTTCCAGGTTCTGATTCGGCTGCCAGCTGATTGAGATACTCATAAACGTTGATGTTGTGCAGGGCGGCATAATCCTGCTCCGCTTTGCCGAACGTATCCAGATACCATTTGATGGATGCCCCGCTTGTATTGATCGGTGCGTCGAAGATGTAAGGCATTCCGCTAATGGAGCATGGTTTTGTTACAACCGGAAGGTCTGACGGGCTTGGCTTGTCATGCCCCACAAAAACAAGGGAAGTGGTTCCGGAAGATTCCCCGGCCTCTCCGATTTTGCTCAGGCCTGTGGCATACATGGACGCCATGGCATCGCTGGCCCCTGCGACAACGGGAATCCCGCTGACCAGTCCGGTTTCGGCTGCGGCGCCCGCAGTAACAGAACCGATGATCTCATCAACGGCTTTTGGCTGCGGAAGTATGGAATTCAGATCGACACCGATTACATCGGAAATCTCATCAGACCATTTCAAAGTATTGATATCAACGCCCATCAGCTTGGGATCTAACAGACCTTCCGCAATATATTTTTCACGGATGTATCTGAAGTATTCTGCAATTTCATTAAGTGCATCCATATCCATCCCCG
>CAZTEP010000404.1:0-823 GCA_964612325.1 uncultured Anaerolineaceae bacterium | reverse complement strand
CTCATCTGACCGGTCAGCTTGAAATTAAGATAGGAGCTTGCCTGCATAATACGGTAAGTCTTTGCGAAAAGTTCCGGCTCATTCTGTTTGAACCAGAGAATCTTATTCGGTAAAAATGCCACATCCGGCTGGGCGCCGATGATAGAGACGTACCTGTCAAAGCCGATGGTATCGATGATATACTGCAGTTCACCGGCAGAGCGCGCGTCCATCCAGATCAGTGCGTTTCTCAAAGGATTGCCTTCCCTGTCAAGCGGAAGCATGGTTACCGTCTGTGAATTGATGCAGATGCCCCGGATTTTCTTTACGATTTCAGGACCTGCATGTTCTGTGGCTTCACGCAGGATCTCTGCCGTATTTTCCCACCATGCTTCGGCATTCTGCTCCACCATGCCGGAACCCGGAAAAATCAGCGAATTTGCTCTCGAAGCGGATGAGACGACGGTCCCGTGCTCATCCATTATGATCGCCTTGACATTAGTAGTCCCAAGGTCAATCCCAAGCAAGTAGTTTTCAATATTACTCATGTACCATATTCCTCCACGTTTGTTTATTTAAAAGATAGTCAGCTGTTAAATAACATTCATGAGCACAATGATATAGTTCTGTATTTATGATAACAGAATCAGTAGAAATCCTCAAAAAGATATTTGCCGTTAGGAAGAGGAAATTCATTATCAGGAGTGGAGTGTCAAAAGCCCTACTGTAACGTTCGGCTTCGTCAATTTGCACATCCGCTCTCTATCACGCAGTGATGCAAAACATGGCTCAATGAGCAGCT
Organism: uncultured Anaerolineaceae bacterium; assembly: GCA_964612325.1. Classification (GTDB taxonomy): domain Bacteria; phylum Chloroflexota; class Anaerolineae; order Anaerolineales; family Anaerolineaceae; genus Mesolinea. The sequence goes on along the minus strand of CAZTEP010000404.1, from coordinate 42 downwards.
TTATGAAGACGTTGGCACTTGGGCCGCGTATTCTGCGGCCCT
>CAZTEP010000403.1:0-1616 GCA_964612325.1 uncultured Anaerolineaceae bacterium | reverse complement strand
GCGGAGTGACTGGAGTTCAGACGTGTGCTCTTCCGATCTAATTGAAGGTCCTAGGTTTGAAATTAAATTAACCAAAACCTGGAAAACAATATTGGAAAAATGTCTTGCAAATGCCACCAAGGATCGCTATCCTTCAGTAGAAGCTATTCTTTCAGTTTTGGATAATGCTCAGCTAAGTTTACCAGAAAAGCCAGAGAGAAAAATCGCGACAGAAGAAATCTATCCAGAATACAAACAAAGCTTCAAAAAGAATCAAATAAACGATGGGATAGATAAAAAATACAAACCTAAAGTAAATGTAATAAATCTTGGTCATGTTGACCATGGTAAGACAACCCTAACTGCAGCTATCACTAAAATATTAGCCATGCAAGGGTTTGCCACTTTTCTTGACTATAATCAAATCGACAACGCTCCTGAAAAAGAGTGTGGCAATACTAGTATAAACGTTTCGCATGTTAATTATGAAACTTCTAAGCGCCACTATGCCCATTTGGACATGCTAAATTCCCAAGACATCATTAAAAACTTTATTATTGGTGACAATCAGGTTAACGGCGCGATTTTGGTCGTCAGTGGTCTTGATGGTCCAATGTATCAAACTTATGAGCAAGTCCGCTTGGCACGCTTGGTAGGAATACACTCGATTGTAGTCTTCTTGAACAAAACTGACCTTTTTGACGACCCTGAACTGCTCGAGTTGGTTGAAATGGAATTGCGAGAGCTTTTGAGCGAAAATGGATTCTCTGGCGAAGACACACCCATTATTTGGGGTTCAGCTCTAGCTGCATTGCGAAGCAATTCAAGAAATCTCAATGCACCTGAATATCAGCCCATCCTTAAACTACTACAAGCCATAGATGAATTCATCCCCGAACCCATTCACGAACTTGATAAACCCTTCTTGATGCCTATAGAAGACATTTTTAATATCAAAGGTCGTGGTGTAGTTGTTACCGGACGGATTCAACATGGTCAACTGAGACTCAACGATCCTGTTGAAATTGTTGGTCTAATGGATTATCCCCTCGTTACTGTTGCCACAGCTATCGAAATGCACTTAAAATTGTACGATACAGTAAAAACAGGTGATACCGTGGGAGTTCTTCTACGAGGTATTGATCAAAGTCAAATTAAACCTGGAATGGTCCTTAGTCAACCAAATTCTATTACGGCTCACACAGAATTTGAAGCTGCTGCTTACTTCCTTACCAAACAAGAAGGTGGGCGGCAAAATGCTTTCTTTAGTGGTTATCGACCTCAATTCTTCATTTATTCAAGCAAAATCACAGATGGGATTATAACTTTACCCAAAGAGATTGAAATGGTTATACCAGGCGATACTGTTGACATAATGCGAATCAAGTTAAACGAAAAAGTGGCTTTAGAACAAGGTTCCAATTTCGCCATTCTTGAAGGCAAGCAAACTGTTGGTGCCGGTATAGTTACCAAAATCATCAGATAAATAAAAAGCCATATGGCAAGAATAAGGCTGTCCGAAATAATGGTACAGCCTTGTGATTAATTAACAGCATTTTTTTCAAAAGAACAGGTTTTAAATTCTTACGTTCAAGGATTTAGTGCAACGGATGAGGAGATACAATCATTCGTATGCG
>CAZTEP010000402.1:0-1616 GCA_964612325.1 uncultured Anaerolineaceae bacterium | reverse complement strand
ATACGAATGATTGTATCTCCTCATCCGTTGCACTAAATCCTTGAACGTAAGATTGTAAAGATTTGGTTTAATAGCTATTAACCATTGAAGATAGCTATGGTAACGGTAAATCACATTATAAAAACAGATCCGGGGTATAGGCCGGACCTGTAAAAAAGCTTTTGGTTGGGTTTTTATTCGCCACGAATGAAAGATTCGGTTCGTTCGCGGGCGAGCTCGTCTTTGTACTGTTCGGGTGGTGTTTTCATGAAATAGCTACTGGGCGCGAGTATCGGGCCAGCGATACCGCGGTCTTTGGCCAATTTCAGGCAGCGTATGGCATCGATGACCACGCCGGCAGAGTTTGGCGCGTCCCATACTTCAAGCTTCACTTCCGCTTTTAAGGGGACATCACCAAATGTGGTGCCTTCCATGACGATATAGCAGTATTTGCGGTCTTTGAGCCAAGGCACGTAATCTGAGGGACCAACGTGCACATCGTCTTCATCCAGTTTGTAGGGTAACATGCTGGTAACAGCGCCGGTTTTACTGATTTTTTTGCTTTCGAGGCGTTCTCTTTCAAGCATGTTCATAAAGTCGGTATTGCCACCAAAATTGAGCTGATAGGTGTGGTCAAGACGCACGCCGCGGTCAACAAAAAGGCTGGTGAGCACACGATGGGTGATGGTGGCACCGACCTGGCTTTTGATGTCGTCACCAATGATGGGTAAACCGGCTTCACGGAAGCGTACTGACCAGTAAGGCGAACTGGCGATAAACACCGGCACACAGTTAATGACACCCACATTGGCGCGTAGAGCTTGCTCCATATACCATTTTGTGGCCATTTCCGCGCCGACAGGAAGATAGTTGATGAGCATATCAGCCTGGGTTTCTTTAAGAATACCAACAATATCGTCAGTTGGTCCGGGTGCTTTTTTGAGGATTTGACTCAGATATTTACCAAGACCGTCGTGGGTCATACCACGGTGAACTGGCACATTCATGTGTGGAATATCACAGAACTTGTAGGTGTTATTGGGGTAGGCAAACAAGGCTTCGCTGAGATCCTTACCGACTTTACCTTCAACCACATCAAAGGCTGCCACGATTTCAATATCGCTTATATGGTATCCGCCTAAGTTGACGTGCATCAAACCGGGCACAAAGTCGTCGTCTTTTGCGTTTTTATAATAATATAGGCCTTGCACCAATGATGAAGCGCAGTTGCCCGCGCCAATAATCGCCACACGTATTTTTTGCTTTTCTGTCATATGATCTCCGTGATTTCAAATGTGTGCTTAATGATACCCGAAAATCCATTAGCTATCGATAATAGAAAGCAAAAATGCCTTGTACTATAATTGAGTTATGCAATTTGACTTACAAGCACCCTATAAGCCTACCGGCGATCAACCGCAAGCCATCGCTGACCTGGTGGAAGGTATTCGCAAAGGATATCGCCATCAGGTTTTGCTCGGCGCCACGGGTACCGGCAAGACATTTACGGTGGCGAATGTTATTCAGCAACTCCAGTTACCAACCTTAGTGATGACACATAACAAAACCCTGGCGGCCCAGCTTTACGCGGAGTATAAGGACTTCTTTCCGAACAACGCGGTGGAATATTTTGTTTC
>CAZTEP010000401.1:0-1618 GCA_964612325.1 uncultured Anaerolineaceae bacterium | reverse complement strand
GTAGGTGGCTAATGGGGTGTTTGTTGCTTCGGGTTCGCCTTCTAACGGCACACAAGCAAGCAGAGCCAAACACAGGCAAAGTGAGGCAATGTAAACCACTGTTTGTTTAATGCGTTTGATGCGATACGCCATTATTTAGATAATTCTGTTTCGCGTTCCGTGTTGGCTCTGCCCGCCAGATATAGCTATATGCTAATGACTGAATAGCCCTGCTCAATGTAAGGACGTACGCCAGCGTGACCGGTCATATCGTTCAGCATGGGCAAACCGGTGGCAAGGTTTTGCTCATACACGCCCAAAGCATGCGAACAAGCCAAACAAATGCCCGCGATCAGTCCCTTTTCAAGCGCTTGTTTAAAGAACTTGTTGCCTTCTTCAGCAAGCACAGCAGGCAACTTAACCGATGCGCCTTCGAAGATAATCTTCACTTCAGCACCCGCCTCAGCAAGGTCCAGCGCGTTGAGCAAAATGTGTTGGAAACACATTTTCTCGCCCGTCATGGCATAAAACAATACTTTTTGCATCTTAATCCTCCGGGTTATTGATGGTCTTATTATAAGGTAGCTGGCTGGTTTTATTCAAAAAGCTGAACAGGGTTTGGCGCGCCTTGGTATACAAGTTTTATAGTCATTTTCAAAAGGCTCATTTTTTTCAGCCGCTTGCCCAACTGCAACTCAGATGGTGGCATTTTTTCTCAAATCAGAATATACGTTACAATTAAAAAGTCAGTCATAAGCCTGGTGATATTACCTTGTTAGACTTGTTTTAGGCGAAAGGAAAACTATCCAATGTGTTGGAAACAGAAAAATCAAAACGGAAAAGTTCCTCTCCGTATTGCAGTTGATAAAGGCACTAGAAGATACAATTGTGAATGATATACAACGAATTGGCACTTTTTATTTGCCATGGTTCAGGATAAAAATGCAAAATGAAGCATTTTCTGAAAATTTAGACAGTGCTGTTCTATCATATGGTATTAATGGAAAAAGAAATTTCAACAAGTTGGCTCAACAGCGGGAGATTAATAGAAATGAATAAGTGTTAATCTGATGGAGAGTAAGAATCTCAAAGATAGCATGTGTGAGAAGGATTAAAAATGAAAACAAATAAATGTTTATTTCCAAAAGTAAGCTTGATAGTTATCATTCTGATATTGATTTTAACAATTCTATTGTTAGCTCTGAATTCGCCCCGTACTCACTATATTTATTCTCAGGTAGTTGGTCAAATTAAGCTCGAATATCCCAGAACCTGGTCAATTGCAGATGAACAATTAAGCGGGATGACGATTGTTAAATCTCTCCCTTGGGATAAAAAAGTCAGAGGTGTAATTGTCATAACATATGGTAGTCTATGCCAAGAGAATGTTAATGGCGAAACGTATGTTCAATCAAATTGGGAAGGTCTGACTGAGAGTAACCAGCAGGTTCAGGGCTTTTCGATAACAGACATCGCCACTTATAGCATAAAAGAAAAGGCAGTTTATAGCTATTCTTATAACATTCCCCTTGATGAAATAGCAGAAAGTCGGATAGCTGATTATGCCAGGGATATGTTTCCCAGCTTAAGTCCAAAACAAACAATCCAGGTAAATGTTGTTGAAAGTATTGTTAATAAG
>CAZTEP010000400.1:0-1625 GCA_964612325.1 uncultured Anaerolineaceae bacterium | reverse complement strand
GAACCAAGACCAACGGATTCAAAGTCCGGTGTGCTGCCATTGCACCATGCCCCAATGGAGTAGCCAGTATTTTAGCATAAAACCCTGGCATCAACAAACTCAAATTCTACCACATAATCGCGGCTTTTTTAGACCTCGCATTCCCGTTTTACGGATGGTATGGTCAGGAGACCACGCCCAAACACGAAACTGAATACATCATGGCAGAAGCATCAGCGTTTCCACTCACTATTCTTCCGGCTTCACCGACCAGGCTTCACCATTCGCATTGGGAGTAATGATGTAAACCGTTTCAACTCCTTTGTCATTGGTATAGCTAAAACTGCTTTCGCCATTTACGATCGCTTCCCGGGCTTTGTTCTTGAACACCAATGGCGGTTCCAGACTGCCCTTACTGGTCACAACATGATAGCGCGATAATTCCGCAAACAGGTCGCCATCCTTATCTAAAATCGTCAATCCGCCAGGCACAGTATGAATCGAATAGTTTTTCCCTTGAAAAGTGAACACAGTCGAATTGGTCAACAAGGCGCGTTCAATCGCGAACTGGAATTGAGCAGTGGCTGTAATTTCCATATTGTCCGAATTATAGGGTTCGATATAATTCTGGGTGGCAATTTGCGAAGCGCCCAGTTCGCAGATCCTGATCGGCTTACTTAAACTGGAAATAAAATAGCTCCGATTCAGCCCGATGATATTCTTTCCTTCGGCGAGAGCCTGATCGTAGCCTTCCTGCAAAAGCGAAGCATCGGCCGCGGTGTTGCTATAAGTTTCGACCTTGCCCAAAAGTACGTCCGCGATCGCCTTGAGCTGATAAATCTGATAACTGCCCTCGCTTAGTGGCACAATGGCATAACTGACTTCATCGACAACAAATTCAGTTCGACCGATCTTTAAAGCCTCAAGAAAAGCATATTGTTCCGCACCGGTCAAAACCAGCTTTTGGTCATCATTCCCATTCCGATGATGGGGTGGAAAGTGATAGTCGCTGTTTAGAAAGACATTGACCGCGTAAACCCCCGCCTGATCCTGATCCTCTTCGACAGGCAAAGTCTCAGGCTGTACCGAACATCCAACCAACAGACTAATAATTAGAGCAAAAAGCAAAATTTGTTTTTTCATATTGATCACCTTTAGGAGGTCTATTTTATCAGGATTCTTATCTATTGGCATTTTTTAACCAGAACAAGGGTACAAGGGCGGTGTTCCACCAGTGAGCGACAAGGATTCGTGCTCCGATAAATTTATTTGGAAAGGGTCGGCAAAGCTGGGGGTATTATAGCCCTCTCACCTGCCCGTGGTGCTTTCCCAGGGGGTGGGATAGGGTCGGCGAAGCCGGGGTGAGGGAAATAAAGCCAGAGTTGCTTTCGTCTCGTAATGATCTTTTCCTGGGGTGAGGGCTAGCAGAATGCGTACATCGCTTCCAACACTTTTGGTCACTTGCATTCGGGTTTCATCCACCCGACAGTCAATCATAAGACAGCTTTTCCGCTCCAGCTTTGGTTCCCCGCATAAATCCATCTTAATTAAAAACAAAAACGCCTCCGTGGAGGCGTTTTTTATTTGTTTCTACTTATCTAAACCAGACCTGGGTCATAAACAGGATCAACACTCCCCAGACGACT
>CAZTEP010000399.1:0-1626 GCA_964612325.1 uncultured Anaerolineaceae bacterium | reverse complement strand
CTTTTGGGCATTCGCACAGGCCGCGCGTCACCAGCCTTGGTTGAAAAGCTACAAATTGAGTATTATGGAAACAATATACCTCTCATTCAATTAACTACAATTAGCGTACCCGAATCGCGTCAACTGCTTATTCGACCCTTTGATGGCTCATCACTGAAGATGATTGAGCGCGCTATTTTGGCATCAGATTTAGGCCTAACGCCAAACAATGATGGCAAAGTTATTCGCTTAAACTTGCCCCCACTTACTGAGGAACGCCGCCGCGATTTGGTGAAGCAGGTCAACAATCGCCTTGAAGAGGCGCGTGTGGCTGTGCGAAATGTGCGCCGTGATGTTTTGAAGGATTTAAGAGACTTCGAAAAAGAAAAACTCATTTCTGAAGATGAACTAAAACGTGCTGAAGAGGAATTCAATAAGGTTACCAATGAATACGTTGATGAAGTTAGCGTGATTGGTGACCGTAAAGAAAAAGAAATTATGGAGTTTTAGCTGATGGCAGAAGCTGAGCCTGTTAAGGGCGTGCCAAGACATGTTGGCATCATTATGGATGGTAATGGACGTTGGGCAAACGAACGCGGTTTGCCACGCTCATTAGGTCATCGCGCCGGCACCAAAAATTTGCGCCGGGTTATTAGCGCAGCGGCAGATGCTGGCGTGAAATACATCAGTTTTTACGCTTTTTCGACGGAAAACTGGAAACGACCCGCTGAAGAAGTAAGTGGCTTGATGGATTTATTAGCTGAATTCATCGACAACGAGGTGAGCGATTTGCATAAGGAGAACGCGCGTCTCTTGCATATTGGCCATTTGGATGGGTTATCGCCACTTTTAAAAAAGAAAGTTGAAGACGCGATTGAGCTTACCAAGGATAACACGCGTATTAATGTGATTATCGCCTTTAATTACGGTGGGAGAGATGAGATTGTTTGCGCTGTTCGAAAATTGATTGCGGAAGGTGTCGCTGCGGAAGATATTAACGAAGAAAGGCTGAGTGCCTCACTTTTTACTGCGGAAATTCCTGACCCTGATTTGATCATTCGCACTTCTGGTGAACAACGCACGAGCAACTTCATGATTTGGCAGGCGGCTTATGCGGAATGGTCTTTTCCCAAAACCTATTGGCCGGATTTTGATGAAAAAGCGCTGCAAACAGAACTTGAAAACTATGCTGGCCGTGAACGCCGTTTTGGCAAAATCAGTGAACAGTTATAAGCGAGCTTATGTTTAAACAACGCCTTATCAGCTCGCTTATTTTTGTGCCTGTATCGTTGCTGGCATTTTATTTTGGGGGCATCCCTTTACTCGTATTCTTAACTTTCTGTTTAGGTCTTGGTGCTTATGAATATGCCCAAATTCTACATAAAGCTGATTTAAAGGTTGCTGTTTGGCTCGTGATTGTTGGCGTATTGGTTTTGCTTGGACTGCGCCATTTCTTCGGGTTTCAATTTGCTGCTTTGAGCATTAGCATTTTACTGCTTGGGCTTGCAGGGCATGCTTTGTTTCAATTTGAAAAAGGTAACGATAAGGCTTATCAGCAATTTGCTTTGGAGTTAAGTGGGGTTTTATATTTAGGGTGGCTGGGTGCTTATTCTGTTTCAGTGCGAAATTTAGCCAACGGTAGATGGT
>CAZTEP010000398.1:0-1626 GCA_964612325.1 uncultured Anaerolineaceae bacterium | reverse complement strand
TACACTCTTTCCCTAACGACGCTCTTCCGATCTATTAAGTCTTTAAAACTACGCGTCGAATTCTTATAACAATAACACCCTCGTTCGTCAGGGTGTTATTCGTTTATTACCAGTCAGTTTGTTAATGATGTTTTTCATCGATTAATAGCCCTTCTGCAAATGAATACTGAAGCCTGTCGAAGCCAATCCCCCAGGGCAACAGACTTTCATTTATAAAAATCGATACTGACTTTTGCAATAAAGGATGAAATCGCTCTGCCAATAGATGTACCGCGATGTTTTCAAATGTTTCGGCTCCGTTCAAGAGTACTTGCGTGTCGGTTTTCATTTTTTCTGGCGAAATCTCCGGAAACCTAAAAAGCGGTTTTTCAGCGATCAAGGTGTCATAGAGCAAAAACGCATAAAACAGGGCTTCGGTAATGACCCCCAAAGCAACATTGTTAGCCGTTTTTAACTCAATCAGATGCAAGGTCTTAGCATCAGTGCCAATTCCCCAAATATCAACCGCGCCCGCGCCACCGCTAAAGAACGCATTGTTTTTCTTCACTTCATCAACAAAAACACCTACTGGCAATTGATTGAACAGCTTATTTTCATCAATCGACCATTTGCCCGTGATTAAAGACTTGCCTTCGTGAAACACAAACCAGGATTCGATAGATCTTTCATTTGCTTTCTTATCTTTCCTGCTTTGTCTTTCAACCAAACTGACATTAAGCACCAAACTCTGTGACTTCAGCCATTGGTCAAAAGCCACCATGTAATCAGTTTTACTGTCATCAACTTTAAACCATGATGAAAAATAGCGTGTCATACACAAAACCCGGTACATAAAGCGATGATAATGACCAGCCGTAGCCGAGCCAAGTTTAAATAATAAATCATGCCGCTCTTTAAAATCCAGTTCAACAGTGTCAATTTCATCCCCAAGCCAGTACTTTAGGGTAATCGCCCATGCCTCAAATGCGGCTCTATCGGTTTGCATGTTTTGAGCCGGGTTTTGAACAAAGAGTCTCAGTGTTTTTTGACTGATACTAAAATCAATACCTGCCGGCAATCGCGCCTGTCTGGCACTGCTCCGCGTTTTTAATAAAATCAGGATGTCTTGCTTATTCAAGATGACATTGGTGTGGTTCATCACCCGAATTATACAGTATTAAATAATCGCCAAGCCAATAAACAAAATAGATATGACAGCTCTGCCATAATCTCGTGAGCACGTAAGAACATGGAAAACTTTATTTAAAAAAAGACCCCGGAAATCGGGGTCTTTTTTTTGTTTCAATTAAGTCGACCTTATGCAAGCACAACTTCGGCGCCGGCGGCTTCGAGTTTGGCTTTAGCGTCGTTAGCGACGTCTTTACCAACAGCTTCGAGGACTTTGGCATCGGGGGTTTCGGCCATGTTTTTGGCTTCAACCAAACCGAGGGAAGTGAGCTGGCGAATGACTTTAATGACTTCGATTTTCTTGGGACCTGGGCCTTTGATGACGACGTCAAATTCGGTCTTTTCTTCAACTTCTTCTTCAGCAGCAGCAGCGGCAGGACCAGCAGCGACAGCAGCGACGGGAGCGGCGGCGGAAACGCCCCACTTTTCTTCCAACATTTTAACTAATTCAGCAGCTTC
>CAZTEP010000397.1:0-1628 GCA_964612325.1 uncultured Anaerolineaceae bacterium | reverse complement strand
ATGTTATCAAGGTAAACGGCGCTACGGGCTACATAGACACTAACTTTGACGGCAAGGCGCAGGCGGCTGTTGACGCTCTGAAAGGCGGCAAGGACTTTGTATATATCGTAATCATTCACCACAAAAAAGGTGCGATGTTTTCCGGAACGGCGGCAGAAGGAGTGGCAGGATCGTCTGGTTATGTGAATACGGTAAGACGAGTTTATCAGGTCTTTAATGACAAGGAAAACGCCATTCGATATATGCTCGTCGCGAAAAACAATCTGGGCAAAGACCCGACCGGGCTCGCGTTTGTTATCAATGATGGAATCGTTTCTTTTACCGATACAAACGTTCAAATGGATGCCGACGATTATATTGCCCGTCAGCGTGAAAAGTTTCTCAAGCCGGGCCGGTCCAAACGGTCCAACATTGACGATGTGGAAGAATGGCTGACCGACTTTTTGAGCGGTGGCTCCATGCCGAGCGGACAGTACGATTCCAATGACGAAACAACAATCTTCGGTGCGGGTAAGAAAAAAGGGTTCAGTAAGAACAGTATTTATCAAGCGAAAAAGAATCTTGGTATCAAGGCATTCAAAGGTCAAGGCGACAAAAATGACACTTGGTACTGGTCACTTCCTGTTGATGAAGAGCTGACAAATGAATTTCAGAATGACTTCAAGATGTATGCGGCTGGTGAATATTGATATACGTTTGAATCGTCGTAAAAGTGTACGCAATCAAAGTTGAACTTCTGGAAATGAACCAGAAGTTCAAAAAGTTCAAGAAAACATCGTAAAAACAAGGATGAAATTGAACTTCTGGAAAAGGAAAGCCAGAAGTTCAAACAGGCAATATAAATAAACTTGTAAAATAGACAAAGTAGAGAACTTCGGGTTTGCAGTTACCAGAAGTTCAACTTGAGCCCGTAAAATACGGCATGAAATTGAACTTCTTGAACTTCTGGTAAAAAGTTGTCCAGGAAAGTTGAAAATGCCAAAAGTTCAAAAGAGAGAGCAAGAAAAGATATAAAAGAATAAAGAGATTTATTTAATTATTTATTATTTATACTTACTACTTCTCTTACTTCTCACTCACCTGTTTTTGGACCGCCATTGAAGGAGAATTTATGAATCAGAATTTGGTTGTCAGTTTGCCCGACGAGAACCGACTGGCGTTCGGCAATATCAGCAATGGCTCGCTCTTCGTTGAGACAGTTGGCTACGAGGGCAAAACGATCTCGGACCTCATACGACAGCTTTGCTCCAGGGAAGTGGAAGCTGTGTTGGACGTTCGCGCCAATCCGGTCTCCCGTAAGCCGGGCTTCTCCAAGACAGTATTGGAAGAGAGGTTGAAAGAAGTCGGTATAAAATATTTTTCTTTCCCGCGTTTGGGCATTCCGGCGTTCTATCGACAGCGGTATCCAATACGAAAAGAGTTGCTCGACTTCTACGAACGAGAACTACTTCCGAACGTCATGGGTGAAATTGCCCGCGCCGCGAAAGCATGTCGGGAATATCGCTCCGTCTTACTTTGCTTCGAAGCCGATCCGAATGAATGCCACCGGAGTAGACTGGCTCACGCTATAAATATAACTCAACTTCATGAGCTAAACACCAAAATGACAGAAAGAAACAAATTAGTAA
>CAZTEP010000396.1:0-1635 GCA_964612325.1 uncultured Anaerolineaceae bacterium | reverse complement strand
GGTTTAACCCTATTCTGAACCATTGATAATATGGTTAACTGGTATTCCTCGGTATCGGATTCTCTAATAACAATATCATCAGCCCGAAATTCCAGATTGTTCCTGATAGCATTTTTGTGAAGCCAGGCGAAGGGGTTGAACCATTGCATACTGAAAAGCAGTTCTGCCGTCAGGATATCATAAAAATGTTTTTCTTTTGAGTGTACTGATTCATGGAGCAAAATCATTATCAATGAGGGATGACCCAGAATATTTTTTCCGATAATGATCTTATCAAGAAAAGTAAATGCACGAATATCATCTTCTGTAACGTATATATTCAATCCGTTGATTTGTTCAATTTGGCTACTTTTTTTGATGCGTGTGGCAACTATACAGGAATATACCAGCTTTGATATAAAAAAAATAACTCCGAGCAGATATATTATTAGAAGGTAGTTGTAGCGACTCATAGAACTTCCGGATTCTAAGGCAAATGCAAAAGATTCAGGAAATGCTGTTACATTAGTATGCAGAGCGGTGTTGGTCTCTGTAACATATCTCTCTGTTTTAAAAGTAATTATTGGTATTATGAAAGAGACAATAAAGGAGCCAATAAGATAGAGGCGATTGAAAACATACTGTTTGCTTCTCCTGAACAGAAAATAGTAAGTGAGATAAAACACAGTTGTTGCGACTGAAACTTTCAAAAGATAATAGAAGATATACGCCATGCTTATCTGGATTTTATCAGTTTCAATATTTCATCTATTTCATCCGGACTTAGGCTTTCTTCCTCGATAAAGGATGCAACTACCCTGGAAAATGAGTTGTCGAAGTATTCATTTATAATTTCTTTCATGAATACTTTTCGATACTCCTCTTTCGGTAGGAGGGGAAAATACTCGTAGGTGTTTCCATATTGCTTAAACCCAACAATACCTTTATCCTGTAAGATCCTTACAAGGGATGAAATAGTATTGTAATGTGGTTTTGGATCAGGATACTCAGCTATAATGTCTTTGACAAAGGCTTTTTCAAGTTTCCAGAGGATTTTCATTACCTCCTCTTCTTTTTTCGTAAGTTTGATCATGAGAATAGCTTTAATTTCTGATACAAACATACAACTGATTATTCAGTTCATCAACTGATTTATCAGTTGATTTGCAAGAATTTAAAAGAAAAATTGCATATTATTGAAATACTGTTATTTATAAGATTAGTTGGAAAATTAGGAATTTATCAGAAAAAAGGCACAGGGGCATAACAAAAAGTGTATATTCCAAGTGGGTTTTAGTGATGAATTCATTAACTTGCTCATAGAGGGAATAAACCGATCAGTCAAAATGAAGTAGAAATAATTCACGCCCGTAACATACACTCGACCGTTATGATCTGCACTGAGTCTAAGTCTAAAACAAGCCGGAAGCCCCCATATTCATCCAAATAGTTTACTGTATTGTAGTAGATATACAACTCTTGATAGCCTATTACACTGCCCTTAACTTCCGGCTCTACGATTATTATTTATTGATTCTTCTTATCCCAGGTCAATAGAAATTTCTTACAATAGTTTAAAAATGAATCTCATAACTTTTGACATCATTACAAATTTCTGCAATTATGATGACATGGAAGCAATAAATAACAGGAAAA
>CAZTEP010000395.1:0-1653 GCA_964612325.1 uncultured Anaerolineaceae bacterium | reverse complement strand
CAAACATTGCCCTCACTTTTTCAGGGGCAACTTCTATAAAGTCTCTTATCATTCCTCGTGGAAAGTTTAATCTCGACGCTAACAAATTACCGGTTTTTTCTGTTGCTTTCATCCACATTTCTAAAAAATCAGTCGCGTTTTCATCCCAATGTTCTTGAAAATGTTTCACTGCTTGCCATTTATATTTTTCTTTTTCCCAATGTGCTCCAGGAAATATTAATTTGAAATAATCGAGTGCTTCGTTGAGTTTTTCGTAATTAAACATGGAAATCCCTCGTTTCAGATTTTCTAATTAAATTATACCCCCTGTTTATTCCTAAGATAGCGGGTTCTCTTACATGAACTCGCTATCCCTCCACCAGACTCAAGTGCCCTTGCTCGTGGTAATACTTCGCCTGGGCAGCCCACATTTCAGCATACAAACCGTCTTGCGCCAAAAGCGAACTATGCTCGCCGCGTTCCACAATTTCACCTTCATTGAACACGATGATATCCGAACAGAAGCGACAAGAGGACATACGGTGCGAGATAAACACGGTCGTTTTTTCTTCAATGATCTCGTTCAGATGCGCGTAAATATCCGCCTCGCTGATGGGGTCCAGCGCAGCGGTGGGTTCATCCAGAATCATCACCGAGCCCTGGTTATACAAAGCCCGCGCGATAGCCATTTTCTGCTGTTCGCCCCCGCTAAAATGCATCACCCCACCAGTGAACGAAGCCACTTCCGTTTCCAAGCCTTTGCCTTCTTCTTCGAGTTCCGCCAGGCGTTCACTGAATCCCGCCATCTCCAAACAGGCGCGCACACGGGCCTCGTCATAATCCACGTCGCAAGCCACATTTTCCGCCACCGGAAATGCGAAAAGCTGAAAATCCTGAAAGACCGCCGAGAAGAGTCGCAAATATTCCTGATAATTGTATTTGCGAATGTCCACACCATTCAGCAAGATACGCCCTTCGGTTGGGTCATAAAGCCGGCATAAAAGTAAGACAAAAGTCGTTTTGCCAGCGCCGTTCAAACCCACCACCGCGTGGCGCTTTTTCATGTCCAGGGTCACGTTCACATTGCGCAAAGCCCACTTGTCCGAACCGGGATATTTGAAGCTGACATTTTCCATGGTCAGCAAAACTTCGTGGTCGCGTCGTTTTTCCACCGGAATGGTGCCAGTTTCCATCACGTTTTCTTTCGCCATGTAATTTTGAATGTCCTGATAATAAGGCACACGGCGTATGATCAAAGCCAGGTTTTCGCTAAAACTCAGCCACGACTTGCTGACCTGAATAAGGCTGTTGGCATAGGTCACCACCATCGCCAGGGGCACAGCGTTAGTCATTACTTTTACGCCCGCGATAGACCACGCCATCAGCATAAAAACGAAGGCACTGATGTCCTTATTGAATATTTCCCTTTCCATAAGTTTATTGGCTTTCATAAAGAAGCCTGTCAAAGCCTTATTTTTCTCTTTATACCATGCCCCAATCATAGGAATCATATCGTAGACCTGGTACATGGCATAATTCCCATGCGCGAACAGCACCTGATTCAGGATATAGTTCAAATCGGTTTCAACCGTAATGTGTTCATCATGGTAACTTTTACGTTGTCTGGCGAGTTGGTCATTGGAACGTTTCACCATAAGCGACACCAGACTGATC
>CAZTEP010000394.1:0-1655 GCA_964612325.1 uncultured Anaerolineaceae bacterium | reverse complement strand
AATGCCCGGTATTACCGTAAGCGAAACCGAACTGTTTGGTCAAACCTTCCTCTCATTTGAGATGGAAGGCTACCATGTGATCCAGGATGTTGGCGCGCCGGCTTTGCCTGTGCTGAACCAGCTGATTGAAGTGCCTTTTGGCGCGGAAGTTACCCTGGAACTTATCGACAGTGAAGTTCAAACCATTAAACTTGCTGAGCATGGGCTTAATCCCATGATTGCGCCTGTGCAACCAAGTCAGCCCAAGTGTGGTGATCCGGTGCCTGCCAGTGAACCTTTGGCTGAGTATTATGAAAATGGCTTTTATCCTGAAAATCCGATTGCCATTGTGGATGAATTTATCATGCGCGGTCATCGGGTGGTAAACGTGCAAATGCGCCCGGTGCGCTATAACGGCAACACCGGTGAACTGGAAACCCGCGCGAGTATGTCATTTAGACTTTTGCTAAGTGGCAGCGATATGGACCTGACCATTCAGGAAGCTGACCGTCTTAATGCTGAGCCATTCAATAACATTCTTGCATCATCTGTGTTGAACTTCAATCAGGGACGTCCGGTTGCTGTTCCCAACACCGCGGAACGCATTTTGATAATTACCGCGGACGCGTTTGAAAGTACTCTGACTGATTTGGTGACGCTTAAGCAGTCACAGGGATTTGATGTCTCCGTTGTCAATCTTACAACCGTTGGCGGAAATACCACCACAGCCATCAAAAACTATATCAAAGCTCAATATAATGGCAACAATCCGCCTGTTTATGTTTATCTTATCGGTGATACCAAGAATAGCGCTCATTCAACCTGGACACTGACGAACTATCCTTTCAGATCTGGTTCATCAGCACAAACCGACTTGCATTACTTCACGATGGATAGCGAAACAGAATTTGTACCCGACATTTTGTGGGGACGCTTCCCGGTGCGCGAACATTCTCACCTGCAAAACATGATTGCCAACCTGGAGTGGTTCAATGAAACGTCAGGTGATGAGCCTTGGGTGAAGAAAGCTGAATTCCTGGCTTCGGATGACTCATGGCATTATGATATTGCTGAAGGAACCCATAATTACTGTATCGAAAACTACACCTTGCCTCGTGGGTATACGGGTATTTTCCCGCAAAATCCCCAGCCCGGTGGCGATAAAATCTATGCCATTACCTATAATGGCACTGGAACAGATGCCATAAACTCCATCAACGATAACCGTTCTTACATCATCTATAGTGGTCATGGCGCGACAACATTTTGGGATGCTCCCAGAATCGATCAAAACGATGTGCGTAATTTGACCGGTGTGCCCTTAACCTATGTTGCTTCACATGCCTGTGTCACAGCTGATTATGCTGTGGAAGAAGCTTTCAGCGATACTTGGGTTATTCAGAATGGTAAAGGCGGTTTGCTCTTCACTGGTGCCAGCGTAAGCACCTATTGGCCAGAAGATGAAACGATGCAAAAAGCCATCTTTGACAACCTTTACGATGACCCAACTGACGATATAACCCCAAGCATCAGTTCCATGATTAAGTATGGTTTGATGCAGGTTCAGGCAGGGGGTTCTTCTCGTACCAATTACTATTGGGAAGCTTATCAGGTGATGGGCGACCCGTCGCTTCAGATTCTCAAGAAACCGAAATACCCTGATTTTCGTGTGAATG
>CAZTEP010000393.1:0-1656 GCA_964612325.1 uncultured Anaerolineaceae bacterium | reverse complement strand
GACGTACACTCTTTCCCTACACGACGCTCTTCCGATCTGACCGATGATGCCGTCTTTTTCTAATTTTTCGATAATGCGCGCGGAGCGTGTGTAGCCAATGCGAAATTTACGTTGGAGCATTGAAACAGAAGCTTTGCGTTCTTTGCGTATGTAGTCAATAGCATCAGCTTCGATTGGATCTGTGTCTGGGTCATGATTTTCAATATCCCAGCTTTCATCGTCAATGAGCGGGAGGGGAGGTGTGGATGATGGTGTCATGTAATCGGGGCGTTCAGGCGCGCCTTCCTGAGCGGCCTGCATTCGCCAAAAGTTGGTTAATTTATTGATTTCTTCATCAGAAACGTAAGTGCCCTGCAGACGGAAAGGCTCTGGTGCGTCAGGAGGCAGGAAGAGCATATCGCCACGTCCAAGCAAACGCTCCGCGCCTGGTTGGTCGAGGATAACCCGGCTGTCCATGCCCGCGGCGACAGCAAAAGCAATGCGCGCAGGGAAGTTGGCCTTAATCAAACCTGTGATGACATCAACAGAGGGGCGCTGGGTGGCAATGATGAGATGAATGCCTGTGGCGCGAGCGAGTTGGGCGAGTCTGACGAGCGCGCGTTCAGTTTCATTTGATGCCAAAATCATCATATCAGCAAGTTCGTCAATGACGACCACAATATAGGGTAATTCTTTTCTACCTTCGGAGAAGGCTTTATGGTTGTAATCTTCGATGTTACGCACCCCTTCGTTGACGAAGGTTTGATAGCGTAAGTCCATTTCGCGCATGATGCGTTGTAGTGCCGCAAGGACAAGATTGGCATCAGTAATAACTGGTGTCAAAAGATGTGGAATGCCGTTATATCCGGTTAACTCCACACGCTTGGGGTCTACCAACATAAAGCGAATTTGGTCGGGAGTAAGTGTGAGCAAATAGCCAGCCAAAATAGCGTTGATACAAACCGATTTACCAGAACCGGTAGTGCCTGCAATTAATAAGTGTGGCATTTTGGCGAGATCAGAACTAACCGGATTGCCGGTAACATCTTTACCCAAGGGGAAGCGCAGGAGCGATTTCTGTTTTTGGAAAGAGTTACTGTGGATGATGTCTAACATGCCAACTATTGAGCTTCGCGCGTTGGGTACTTCGATCCCGATGTAACCTTTCCCAGGGACAGGCGCTTGAATGCGGATGCGAGAGGCTTTGAGTGCTAAGGCAATATCGTTTGATAATGCTGTGATATTTTTGACACGTACCCTGTTTTTGCCCGAACGGGTTTCAATATAATCTGGCTCAACACCGAAAAGGGTGACAGTGGGGCCACGTCTGATTTCAACGACTGTTCCAGGGGCTTTAAAAGAACGCAAGGTTTCTTCAATGACCCGCGCGCGATCTTCATCGTTTTCACTGATTTCGGTTACAGGCATGATGTGTTTCAGAATATCTTCTGGATCTGGTAGTTGCCATGTCGTGCGCGAAGTTGGGGAGGCTTTTGGGGGTGTTTCAACTGATGGCTTAGACGGTGCTCTTTCGATTGAGGTGTCTTTACTCTCTTCTTCAAAGGTTAATTGTGGCTGGATGGGGTGATCATCCAGTATTTTTTGCAGGTTTTCACGATTTTTCTTCTTTTGACGTTGGATTTCAACTTGTTTGCGGATGAAATCAACAAACTTTGA
>CAZTEP010000392.1:0-1664 GCA_964612325.1 uncultured Anaerolineaceae bacterium | reverse complement strand
GGATTGTTAGGTAAATTTATATTTGTGTATATCCCAGGCCGGCTTAACTTGTGATTTTATCGTGGTTGACTTGGATTCACTCATTTCCAATCCGGGTTTGCTCACCACACTCAACTCACAAGAAATTGAGAAAAAGCCAATCAAGTTATTAGGCGTAAGTTCAGAGCTCGAAACACGATTTCTAAAAAGAATGAATCCTGAACTTTTAGCGGGCTATCTTCTGAAAGATGAAATTGGGAATTCATTAGCTTGGGCACTCACTTTTGGAGCGGATAATAAAACTGTATTTACCCCATCAACACTGGATATCGCCCAGAATTTAGGCATAACCCTAATAAATCCACCAATTGTTTTGAGAAAAAGAGCTCATCATGGTATTACTGACCGCCAAAAAGATATCGCTAAAATGGCAATCGTTTATTCAATTGGCCGACGAGACTTAGCGGACGAATTAAAAATATCCGATCAGTGGAGTTATAGCATGGTGAGTGAACTTTACGAAAGTTTAGGTCTTGCGAATCTCGCTTCAGGTGAAGAAACATCATTAATGTTATTGCAAGATGACCCAAAGATCACCCGTAAATTGAATAAGATTATCAAGGACCTGGGACATAGCAAAAAAGCCAGGGATCTCGAAACCCTTGCCTTCCACTTATTAACATTACCAATCATTGAAGATTAAAAGAACAACATATTGTTAGCTGCTTATTAAGAGGCTACGCGCATTGTAGGTTGTGCAGATTTAGGCGGATTTCCGCAAAACAGCGCGCGCTGATGCCCCTTCGCGCCCATCCATTCGCAAAGGCAAACAAATCAATTCGTAAATTCCTGCTTCAGCATTTGACAAATCAAGACCTTCAAGGATAACAACGCCTGCTTCTAACAATGTCACATGTGTCGTTTTAGGGTTATTGTATGGTGCAATAGACAAATAATCTATTCCTACCAATTGACACCCTTTTTCAATTAAATAATCAGCACCACATCCACCCAAAGCGACAAAATCTTCCTGGAATTGATTTATTCCCTCTCCCAAAAACCGACTGTTGCTTGTCTTAAAAATCACCCGTTCGTAATAACCAATATTTATACTTTCCAATACATCTCGGGTAATTATTGTAACGTCATCAGGAATGGCGACAACTTCAACCTTTCCAATCAGCACATTAAGATCCAGGTCATTCATATTCCAGCCACCTTCAACAAAATGGAGTGGTACATCGATATGGGTCCCTGTATGCAATCCAAAGCTGAGCGCGCTGATATTAGCATCACTCTTCTCGCCAATTTTTGCCACCCAATCAATTCGCACTTCCGGATCACCCGGCCAGGTAACCATACCTTCATGCAGTTTCATAGAAATATCAATTATTTTCATAGGTCCTCTTTATGCAATTATACAAGTTTTGATAGTTTTAGATAGCATTACCAACTACAATAAGATGGAAAGGAAATCTCATGAACAAAGTTTATATCGTTGGTGTCGGCCAAATACCTGTTCTTGAAAATTGGGATAAATCACTCAAAGAAATGGCCGGTGATGCTGCTCTAATTGCACTTGAAAACGCACAACCTGCGCTACCACCAGCACCCAAAGGGAAATTATCCTATTCTGATATCCTAATTGTTGGCAACACGATGCGCTTGCGGAAAACGCTACCAAG
>CAZTEP010000391.1:0-1676 GCA_964612325.1 uncultured Anaerolineaceae bacterium | reverse complement strand
CAATCTCAGTTACTTGTTCTCCATCATTTAGCAAGAAGTTCAAATGGCCTTAAGCAATGTGAACAATCTTTTTTGACCCATCTCCAGAGTTTACTGCTACATCATCCCAGTAAACTTTTACATTGGTTAGTTTCCAAAGCTTTGCATCTACAGTCTAAAGCGCTTTATCTTTGAACTGGATAGGATCTATTTCATTAGCTACAATAAAATAAAAACTGAATTTTGCCATAAAAACACACCTCTTCAGTTCGTCATCAAATCCAACTGAAGAGGTGTAGTCCATCTTGGGTGCTCTCTTTTGTTTTTGGAAATTAAAAGCAATTGATTTGGGTCGAAAGCTATGTCTTTGATCTATGAAATTATTTGCATAAACTTAAGTTTCTTTGTTTTGATAATAATTAGCAAACTTTCAAGAATCTTTTCTCCAACCACATGCTTCAATTGTGTACTTACTTCTACTCGACCAAAAAACAGTTCCTCTGCTGATATCGCATTCAAAATATCAAGAGCTTTCCACACCTTATCCCGCCTTAATTGGCTTTGGAAAACCAGAAAGTTGAAAATTTCACGTTGCCCTTCAACAATGAGTGCGTTTACTTCCTCACACAGTTCATAACTTTGAATTATGCTGGTCAGATCAACTTCTTCTACCTCATGAGGACTATCATCAACCGTCTTCCTCATAAACGGAATGTTAACGCTTGTTAAACGTTCTTTTTCAAAACTAAGGTCAACTAATTGTTCAGCATATTTCTTTGGAGTAGCATAATTTTTGCGGGACAATGAGATGATATCTCTAACTTTTTGAGAGTCTATTCTATCCGTAGGTTTTATTGTCTTGAGTGTAAAAGGCCTGACGCGTTCGCCAGCAACATTTGTGCGTATGATAGCAGTAAAGTTCGGTAAACTTATCAGATCATCGGCGTAAATATCTGGATAGAATTGGGGTGATAACTTCTGAGCATCCTCCGGACCAACTCTAAAAGTGATTAGAGATCCAACATTACCGAAAATGGACTTCAGAATATTTAGGGTATCAATTTGTGACAAGTATTGATTGGCTAGAATTAAACCCACACCAAATTTTCTTGCTTCGGACAACATTGTTGAAAAGTTTTCAGTTGCAATTGTCTGAAACTCATCCACGTACAAATAATACGGATTAAAAGTTTTACCTTCGCTAATTTGTTTAGCTCTCCTCACCATTACAGTAGACAACTTCGCCATAAGAAGCATTCCCAATAATGCCGCGTTTGCTTCGCCTAAAAGTCCTTTTGACAAATTGATTAAAATGATCTTGTCTTCTTCAATGGCTTGTGCAAAGTCAACTGAAGAACATTGTTGGCCAAAGATATTACGAATTCTAGAATCATCGATAAAATCAGCGAACTTACTTGAGTAATAATCACTATTACGGTAACCATCCCTATTAACATAAACGTAATTTGTGTTAGGCAATGCTTCGGAAACCCAGTTCTTTAGAACGTTGTCTTGAGATTTAAGTGGAAGCCATCGTTTCCAAAAGTCTTCTATTTCAAAGATGTTATATAAATCAACCATGGTGCCGGGTCTGTTTCGATCACTCATTACCAATCGCAAATTATTCATCACATGCTGGTAAAAAACGGGACCGTGATAATCACCTTTCGATAAATCAAAATACTCTGTAATGAACC
>CAZTEP010000390.1:0-1681 GCA_964612325.1 uncultured Anaerolineaceae bacterium | reverse complement strand
ATAAGTGCGCAAAACCAGCTGACCACTGCGTCCGCTCACTTTCAGGCGCAGGTGCATAGGGCGCACGTTAGGGTCTGGGTTGGTGAGCAGCGAGTCGCGCATAAGGCGTTCCAGACGTTTGCGCCGTCCGCGCGCCTGGGCGGTGTTTTGGCTGTCGATAAAGCGTTTGATGTAATCTTCCTGCTTTTCGATGTACTCTTGCTGGGCTTTATATTCCGCCAGGCGGCGTTGGTAGCGTTCCTGGCGCTGGTGCAGGTAGGCAGTGTAATTACCGCGATATTCTTCGATGGCGGGGGTCATTTCCCAAACCCAGTTGACGGTTTGGTCCAAAAAGTAACGGTCATGCGAGACGATAATTGCCGTGCCATTCCAGCCACGCAGCCAGGCTTCCAGCCATTCCACAGCCTGAATATCCAAATGGTTGGTGGGTTCGTCCAGGAGTAGCAAATCGGGATCTTCAAGCAGAAGTTTTGCCAGGCGTGCTCGGGTGCGTTGCCCACCTGAAAGTTGGTTGAGTGGGCGATAGAAATCGCTTTCATCAAAGCCCAGTCCACTCAGGGTGTGCTGCAGACGACTGATATAGGTATAGCCTCCCAGATCATCAAAACGGGTTTGAAGTTTGCCGTAATCCTGGAGCAGTTCTGGCGTGTCATCGCCGTTTGCCATACGTCGTTCAAGCGTTTGCAGTTGGGCGCTCATCTCGAGCAGGTTCTCGAACGCCATCAGGCAGAAGTCCCAAAGCGTACCGGGGATATCACCCACCGCTGTTTGGGGCAGGTAGGCAATTTTGAGACCACGCGCGCTGTGCACAGAGCCTTGGCTGGGACTGTCTTCGCCGGCCAGAATGCGCAAAAGCGTGGTTTTTCCCACGCCGTTGGGCCCAACGATGGCGATGCGCGCATTTTGCGGGATAGCGATGTTGATGTTTTCAAAGATGTCCACCGCGCCAAACGCGCGTCCGAGGTTCTGTGTGCTTAGGATGGTCATACGCTAAAAGTATACCGTCACCAGAGATAAAAATGCGAATTATCCCGCTTTGTTCTGTATAGAAACAGTGCTTTTAAAAGCTAACTGATTCCGCGCCAGGCGTCAGGTCAATGGTGACTTTAATGTGATTATCCGCGCTGAAAACATCAAATCTTACCCATTGCTTTTCAATATTCATCTCTGCTATTTTCCATTCCGCATTGACCAACCACGGGTTTGCTTCGCGGAAAGCTGCCATCGCGCGAATAAGCTTCGCTGTTTCGGTTTCGGGTTTAGCCCATTCCATCGGATGGCGACACTCATCAAAACCCTGGGAGCCTTTTTCATGGATGGACATGTTTTGGCTGATGTCTTGTTCCGTACCGGCGTAGACGATGGGCTGTCCCGGCATGAGATAAAGCAAGCTCAGCGCGGCATGGAGGGCTTTTTGATTGCCTTGCGCGGTGAACAGGAAACGGTTCATGTCGTGGTTGTCGATGAAAGCCGCGCGTGAAAAGAGTTTCGGAAATTGCTCATGGTAATCTTGAAGGAAATTAGCAAGTTCTTGAATGTCCCAGCTGTGGCGCGCGAAGCTCTCGCGCAGGGCCTGGGAGCTTATAAAATCAAGAATGCCATCAAAACTGCCTAAATAACTGGCCTGGGCATCCGGTGGCATGACCACTTCCGCCAAAAGCCAGGCATCAGGCTTGACTTC
>CAZTEP010000389.1:0-1686 GCA_964612325.1 uncultured Anaerolineaceae bacterium | reverse complement strand
AAGCCCCATAACGGACTTTCACCGCCAAGCTGTCGCCCATGCTGGGCACACAATAGCACTCCCCCTGACTTAGTCAAGGGGAGTCCGGTAAGAAATTCTTATTTTACAAAACCCTCCACAAACCGTTGCAAGATTGCTGCAACCTCTGCTCGTGTAGCTGTACCTTCCGGTACCAGAGTTGTTGTACTGCGACCATTTATAAGCTTCATGGCATTGGCCCAACTCATAGAGTCTATTGCCCAACTGCTAATCTTTGTCTCATCCTTGTAATTATTTAAGCTTGCTGTAGCTGTTACATCATAGCCTTTATAGTCTGCGTAGCGGTAAAGTATGGCTGCCATCTGTTCCCTTGTAATAGGATCATTGGTTCCAAATAATCCATTTCCATAGCCACTGACAATATTGTTGGCATTAGCCCAGACTACTGCGTCTGTATACCACTGATCGGCTGCCACATCTGAGAATTTATTTGCTTCTGTGGCCGAGGGCTTTCCGTCCAGCCTGTGGAGCACCGTTACCAACATGGCACGGGTCATGGGCGTGTTGGGGCTGAAGGCAGTGGCTGATGTACCTACAAATAGTTCTTCCTGCACGGCATACTTGACTGCCTCGTAGAACCAGTCTGAAGACTTGACATCGGTGAAAGGCATGGCCTTGCTTTGAGTTACGACAAAGGTGGAAAGCCCCGTTGTGGAGACTTTTACAAACAACTTGCCGTCTAACTTGACGCACTTGCCGATGAGCGCCTTTGTCGTGCCGTCGCCGGAAATCTCAATGACCGTGTAGCTCTGACCTTCAACATAGGTACTGTTTACGGGAATGCTGATCTCGATCTCCTTGCCGCCGAAACTCGTGACAGGCTTGCCGTTGGAGGTAACCGTCACATCAACAACAATGGCATTCGTGGTGTCGATGGTCTTGTCGGTGACGTCTGCTGCGGTTTTCTGCTCTACGGTGATGACAATGTCGCTGCCTGTCGCCTGGGCAGTGATGGAGGCCAGCACGTCGTTGGGAATGGTGACGCTGCCGCCGTTCGTCTCAATGACCAGCGCGACGCTGCTGCCATCCACGATCTTCTGGGCTGCGGCCTTGGGAATCGTGACATTTACTTTCGCAGCACTGCCGGCGTTAGTCGGGGCAATGGTGATTGCAGTCTCGCCGGTCTTTCCCGCAGCCTCAATGGCGTCCGAAACTTCCTTCTGGGTTACTGCCGCCGTGGCAGTATTACCGCTTATGGCTGCTATTGGTTCTATGACTGTGCTACCGGGGATGGACAGACTGCCGGTAATAATCTGCCCGATACCGAGCTTATCCACAGCGTTGTTGTACTTGGCGACGTCGCCAACCGTGATGTAGCCCTTCTGCTCTTCAGTCAGCTTATTGTAGGCGTTGTAGGCCGCCTGCACCTTGCTTTTGTCGCTGCTGGTGGGGCTTGCGGGGATTGCGGCAAGAAGCGTTTTTACCTTGTCGATTTCGCTGAATTTCTTGACCGCATCCTCGGCCGCAGTGAGCTTCGCGTAATTGCTGACCTTGTCCTTCTCGGTTGTGTTCAGGACTCCATAGATCATCCTTGCGTACTCGATTCGGCTGCGATAACTCTCATAATTGCCATAGGTGATCTTGCTTGCGGCGGGCAGAGCGGAAATAAGCTCGTTTGCATAGCCCGCACCGTTTGAGGCGCTGATA
>CAZTEP010000388.1:0-1691 GCA_964612325.1 uncultured Anaerolineaceae bacterium | reverse complement strand
CTAATATGGATTATTGATTGTCAACCCTGTTTGTCGTTGCTATGATACCCATTTTTATATTTAAACGCTTGGCCAAATATTCCAACTTATCGGTGTGAAAGATATTTATGCCGTTAACTTTTTCTCCAACAATATTACCGTCAATATCAAATGCCATTACTATATTGAGACCATACTCTTTGAACCCCTCGTAAGACAACAAGGCTCTGCCCAAACTGCCGACACCTACGAGCAATGCTTCACTCAAATTATTATATCCCAGAAAGTTTTCCATATCCTCCATCAGTTCTTTAACATTAAATCCGATTCTCGGTTTACCTGATACGGAACTTATCATAGCCAGATCTTTTCGCACCAAGACGGAGTTAAGATGCATATCTTCAGCTATTTTAGTTGAAGATATGGAGCAAGCCCCCTCTTGGTCGGCCGCTTTTAAGTATTCATAATACTTTGGAAGCCTTAAAAGTGTTTCCTTTGGTACGGTTATCCTATCGCTATCTCCCCGTTCTTCCATAATTATGCAATCCGTGGGGTTTCAAAAAGTATACAAATCATCAATTTTTCGATATTCCAATATCGATATTATATTATCGATTAAATTCGCCACAAATATAGTTTGTTTTTATTGATTTCACAAACTTCTTTATGCTTTTTGCTGTTATTTTTTTATAAAAAACACAAAACATACTATTTTGCTGAAATTGGCCGCAAATTTGTTGCTTATCTCAACTATTGGCACTCAAAATACTATCATTGAACTAACCTATAGTTGGAAACATTCTACAAATAGAGAGACTTTTTTTCGATTAGCAAAATAATGTCAATTAAAAACGATTTTTTCCATACCTTTGTTATTAAATAAAGAATTATTGAAAATGCAAAAATTCATACCTATTATATTATCACTATTGGCATTTCTGGCGGCATCAGGATCATCCTGTAATATGATGATGGATCTTCCCGATCTGGAGGTCAAGAATAGTGTACTGACCATAGCGAGCACCGAAGGCTCCGTCCAACGCACCGTACTCCGCGCCGCTTACAAATGGACAATCACCGTAGATAGCGATGACGGCGAGCATTTCGACTGGCTGAGAATCTCCCACATGGCCGGTGAGCCGGGAGATTTGCCTCTTGCATTTACTGCACTGAGCACCAACAACACCAATACGATAAGAAAAGCCTATGTAACCATATCAAACAAAAAAAAATCAGTCACAATTGAGGTCTCACAATTGATAGATTGCATCACTTTTACCGACCCCAATCTCAAGAAAACTCTGGTGTCGCGCTACGACACCAACAATGATGGGGAAATCTCCGATTACGAGATGAGGGTTCTGACCAAGCTCGACTGCTCAAAAGGCAAAGCCAAGTCACTCAAGGATCTCAACGGATATCCCTTCATAAATATCAACTGCTCGGAGAATTTGATCGATACACTGGATATCAGCAAGTTTCCTAACCTTGTAACCATTGACTGTCAGCGCAATATGATGAAGCACCTGATTGCCGGCGCATCCCCCTCAATTGTGAACATCAATTGCTCACACAATAACATCGCATACCTTGATGTCAGCAGCTGCAAATCGCTAAGAACCCTGGAACTCACATACAATGTGCTGGATACCATAAACATCAGCAACACAAAACTCACCAGTTTTGATTGTACGATGGTGGGACTGGGAACC
>CAZTEP010000387.1:0-1692 GCA_964612325.1 uncultured Anaerolineaceae bacterium | reverse complement strand
TGACTGGACCTATCACTTTAAAGACAAAAAAGTGCCCTGGCTGGGCGTCATCACCTTGCTTGTGCTCGCTTTGCCTTATATTCTGTTTAGAATCCGCCACCCGGAATCTCTCGAACGACATCTAAGCATCTTGCAAAGCTATTGGACTACCAATGTGCCACTTCGCAGTAAACTTAGCGAATTCTTTAGCCGTTACCTTAAAGGACTTGACCCGCGATATTGGTTTTTACCCAATCAAACCGACCTGATACGCCATCAGATGAAAGGCATGGCGCACTTTCCACGCCTTTTAGCGCCGTTTATCGCTCTGGGAATAATCAAAGCCCTTAACAAACTTAAAAATCCTGCCTGGCGCCTCGCCTTAATCGCCCTGCTGGTCGCGCCCAGTGGTGCCGCGCTTGCTGACGTCGCCATTACGCGTAATTTGGTCACCGTTGTTCCCCTGGCGATACTGGCATGTCTGGGACTTGACGCGCAGCTAAACTGGCTGGCAAACAAACCTAAAAAAGCGCTTATGCCGGCCTTGCTGGTTGTTTTGGCTTTAGTTGCTTCAACTGTTTTCATAACCCATACCGCCATCACCAAAGCCCCCACATGGTATCAGGATTACGGCTTATATGGCATGCAATGGGGTGGCAAAGAACTCTCCGCGGAAATCAAATCTTTCCAGGCTGAACACCCCGAAAAGGAAATCATCGTCAGTCCCACCTGGGCTAACAACACAGATATTATCCTCTCTTTCTTCCTTGGAGATCCATTACCTGTTGAGGTCAACAGTATCAAAGACTGGACGCTCAACTTTAGGGAACTTGATGACAATATGGTTTTTGTTATGCCTCCAGAAGAGCTTGATTCCACACGCTCAAGCAAAAAGTTCACAAATATTGAAAAAATTCACACTCTAAATTGGCCAAATGGTGAAACGGGTTTTTATTTCGTAACTTTACAATATGTTGATAATGTGCAGGAAATATTCGACGACGAAAAAGACAGGCGCGCTGAACCAGAAAGCAGTATTCTAAACATATTTGAACAGGAAGTTGAAATCACCCATTCCGTGCTTGATATCGGTCACATTTATAATGCTTTTGATGGCGATACCAACACGCTCATCCGTGGTTTAGAGGCCAATCCGCTAACCATTAAACTCGTTTTTGAAGAACCTATTGAAATGCGGGGGCTGCGTGTGCTCATTGGTCTTCCGCCCTCGGTGCTCATTGCTGAGATAAAAGTCGCAGACGAAAACATGACTCTGCGTTCTGGCGTCCAAAGCCTTGGCTTCGAGAAAAACGACTGGCTGGAAGTCTATTTTGCTGGTAGCTATATGGTTGAAGAACTGAGCATCAGCCTGCAAGAGAACACAGCCAATCGCCAACCGCATATCCATATTTGGGAAATTGAAATAATCAATTAAACTTAACGAATTATCCTTCTTACTCAGTATCTCGCTGAAGACAAGTGACAGCGTGATTAACGCCCTATTTCACCATTTGATAACTGTCATAAAACCTGTTTTTTTCCTTGACTCCCAAAAAATATGATATACTCTATTCGGCTCCAGGGTAGACCTTGGAGACTACTATTACACACGCCTTGGTACAGACGCTCCCGCGTGCCCAAAACCGGGTTAGGAGCGGTCGCAAAACCAGGCGGAGGCATAACGCAAAGGAGAAATAATGCCCCCTGTATCAA
>CAZTEP010000386.1:0-1696 GCA_964612325.1 uncultured Anaerolineaceae bacterium | reverse complement strand
AATTACAAACAATAAGTTTAGAACCCGATCGATAGGAGCTGTGCATATCTCTGTTGACTTTTTTAAAGTTACATGAGCGCTTTTTTATACACTCGATGGTTCTTGTAAAACGTGCAGCCGAGGTTTTTCAGGTCTTTGCGCATTTGCACAGCAGTCTCAGCTACCTGGGTTAATTCCGCATGCTGGTAGCGAGGATTTGCAGTCACAGAATTGATCAGGATTTCATAAATAAGCGCATTTCCACCAAAACCTTGTGCTTCAGGCAAAATGCCTATGCCATTAAAGTCGATCCAATTGGTTTTATTGATTTCCTGCAGAATACGCAAGATTTCAATTGGTCCTAACTTGCCATTGTTCTTTTTAAACGCTGCGGAGACATCCGGAAAAGGCAGCACAAATCCAACCACCTTATCGCCTTTGAGCACGAGTTGCAGAAGTTCAGGGATGACCAAAATGATGGCATTATCCACGACAAAGTTAATTTCGCGCTCGGTGAGTGGATAGTATTCCCAGTTATTGACGAATGCACCATTATAGGCTTCGCGTATCTTGGGTGCCCATTTGCGGATTTCAGCTTTGTTCTTAAAGTTCTTTATGGTCAGTGTGCCGCGTTTTTTGGCTATGCTTGCAGCCTTAGCTACTTTTTCTGGTACTACAAGGTTTCGTGGATTGATATAGCTGGAGACGAAGTCAACTTCCTTGACGAAACCGTAATTTTCGACCAAATCGCGGTAATAAGGATAGTTGTAGTTCATCATGTTCATCATTTGATGATGCTCGAAGCCTTCGATCTGAATGCCATAGCCATCCAATGGACCAAAACCCTTTGGACCAACCAGCCGATTCATCCCGCGTGCTTTCGCCCATGCCACCACACGGTCAAAGAGCGCATTAGCGACCTCCTGGCTATTGATGCAATCAAACAAGTAAAACTCAGCATCTTTGGTGTTGTGATAGGCATTAAAGGGCTTATTTTGCAAGGCGGCAATACGACCCACAACCTTATCGCCTTCCAGTGCTAAAAAGAAATCTGCATCCGAATGTTCATAATAGGGATGCTTTTTAGGGTTCATCATCGCATAGATATCACTTTTAATTGGTGGAGTGAACTGTGGACAATCTTCATAAAGCTGATATTGAAATTCGACAAATTGCTTTTGCAGTTTCTTGTTATTAACAGGAATAATGTTAACCATAAATTCTCTTTCTATTGCATAAATTTGTTAGTGATAGGCTGTACTAATCTGATATTATAAACCCACAAAACAAGCTTTCGTTACAGTTTTATCAGGCTTGCCATCATTCCGTGCCTGATTTATAATCTGCCTGTTTTCAAATAAGCAGTGAGAGGTTTATTAAATGATTGATGTGAATGAATTGCGCAAAGGCGTTACTTACCAAGTGGATAGTGAGCTTTATAAAGTCTTAGACTATACGCACAATAAGCCAGGTCGCGGAACTGCTACCATCCGGGTGAAAGCACGTAACTTGCGCAAGGGTAATACGCTTGAAATGACATTTATCTCCGGGGATCGTGTGCAAGATATCCAACTGGATTACCACAATGTGCAATACCTTTACCGAGATGATAACTTCTTCTATTTCATGGATATGGATACCTTCGAACAGCCTGCCATTCCGGCTGAGCTGGTTGGAGATTATGCCGGCTTCCTCAAAGGCGATATGGAAGTTAAGC
>CAZTEP010000385.1:0-1699 GCA_964612325.1 uncultured Anaerolineaceae bacterium | reverse complement strand
GATGAGAAGCTATGCTAAACAACTTTGAACAAAATATGGTGTAATCGCTTCAAAAGAAGGTTTATGGTTGACTACGAGAGATGATGACTATGAAAAAATCATATTCGAAACAACATTTAATATTCTTGCAAATGACAAAGATGTTTTTTCTCAATTGAAAAAAATATTAGGGCATCCAAGTTAATTACGCAATATTTACACACAGGTCGCATTACAAATACGTACCATATTGCGCCATTCAAAACGTTTTTTATTACAATTGACCAAAAGGAGTCGATATGATCAATTACATTCACGAAGCAGACAGAAACCGTGTCGCGGCATACCTGCAAGACGGCACCGAAATTGGCGAAACAACTTACATCAACCGCGACGGCATTTGGATTGCCAATCACACTTACGTTAACCCAGCCCACCGTGGCAAGAACATCGCTGGGCAAATGCTCGAATTACTCATCGAAATCGCTCGCGAACAAAAGCTGAAAATCAAACCTTTTTGTCCCTATATTGTTAATGCCATGGAGGGCAAAGAGGAATACGCGGATATTCTTGCTGATTAACTAATTACCCTCTTTTCGCTTTCTTATCCGCACGCGTTTGATTAATAAAATTCAGAGAATAAAACCTCAAGAGCAATACCTGTGCAATAACGGTCAAAGTTCAGTTGCCCTCTGGTAGAATAAGACCATCATCATGCAACAGGTGCAAAATATGTATAACGAAGCTATCAACGAAGTTTTAGACAACGCTGAAAGGCAATCAAAATTTCTCAATGGCAACCCCTTTGGGTACCTCGTTTCAGCCATGATTTCCGGCATATTCGTCAGCCTCAGCACAATGCTCGGTGCAGCAGTTTGGGTACTAAACCCGGAAAGTCCGATTAAGGCATTCTTGAGTGGTGCCATGACTCCACTCGGCTTGATTATGGTTGTGTTCGCCGGAACGATGCTTTTCACCGCCAACACCTTTGTTATCACAACCAGCGCGCTCAAAAAACGCATCACCTGGCTGGACCTTGTCAAAATCATCCTGATGGTCTATGTCGGCAACTGGCTTGGAACTCTTCTGCTCAGTTTTGTTTTCAAAATGAGTGGCCAGCTTCAAGGCGATATCGCGCAGTATTACCTTTCCACCTTTGGCGCTAAATTGAACCTTTCCTTTTGGCAAATTCTGGCAAGAGGCTTTTTGTGCAATATTTTAGTTTGCGCCGCGATATGGTCAACGCATCGTTTTAAATCCTTTAGCGCAAAATTTATGATTATCTTTTTCGCGCTTTTGGGTTTTATGGCAACCGGATTTGAAAACAGCATCGCCAACATGAGCCAGGGTTCTTTGGCTTTGCTTGCCCCAGGCGGAACGCAAATCATTGGCATCGGTAATTACCTTTGGGTTCTTTTAGGCTCCACCCTGGGCAACATATTAGCCGGTGTTCTTGTTTTTGCCTTGCCACTGTGGCTCTTTTCAAAGAAAACAAAAGCGGATTCTGAAGCATCCGTTTAACACTAATTTATTTATCAAGTAAAATAAAACCATCTTAGCACGGCTAAGGTTTTAGTCTGTTATCTTTGTTCATGCTAAAAATCAAAGGTTATTGTGATTTTAAATTCAACATCACGTAAGGATCAATATCTTTCACGGTTACGGTTAATAATGTGTCTGTTATTAGCCTTTACCCTGTTGCCATGCCATCATGCCACGG
>CAZTEP010000384.1:0-1701 GCA_964612325.1 uncultured Anaerolineaceae bacterium | reverse complement strand
CCGTTTGACATTCCGGATTCTTGGCGTTGGGTCCATCTCAAAGATGTATTTATTTTTCAAATATTATCAGGTAATGGGATTTAATTCCTCCTTCAAGGTCTTCTCCCACCTCAGTGTCCAATTTAACCATTTTCAGGCCGTGTTTATTGAACATATCTTCCAGTTCTTCAGGGTTGCGCTTGAATTTAACTGGTGGACCATAACCTGTATCCGCCTTCTTGTAATCCATAACCGCTATTTTGCCCCCGGGCTTTATAACCCGTTTAAGTTCACTGATGGCTTCATCTGTTTTTTCCATGGATACGAAGTGGTGGAATACGTTGATCATAAGGCACATATCCACAACATCATCATCGATGGCGATTTTATCCGCTATATTGGACTGTACAGGGATCACGTTAGTGATCCCATCCTTTTTAAGGTCAATTTCCAGGTCCTCTATGGATGGTCCGTAAATATCCACTGCATAGATAGTTGCAGTATCATCCATCATATCATAAGCTTCCATGGTAACGTGCCCATCACCACAACCCGCATCCATGAACACCTCGTCTCCTTTAAGAT
The DNA here is from genome assembly GCA_964612325.1 of uncultured Anaerolineaceae bacterium. Classification (GTDB taxonomy): domain Bacteria; phylum Chloroflexota; class Anaerolineae; order Anaerolineales; family Anaerolineaceae; genus Mesolinea. The sequence continues at coordinate 1,137 of CAZTEP010000384.1, read as the reverse complement.
CCAATCGAGAAATAACATCCCGGGCGTCTATAAAGGATTCTGTAGTCCTGCCTTGGATACGGTGGCCGTTTGATGGGTGTAATCCAGTATCTGATGACATATCTTTTTATCTCCTATTAGTTTTTTTTATTAGTTTGTTCGAAATGTGGATATATACATTTCCATATTCATTTAAAATTTCTTTTGTTTAAAAAATTTTATCAACAACAGTTAAAAACTTGATATCGACATGTTTATATTAACTAGTCGACAATTATTTATGGGTTAATTTTTGAACCCGATGAAACAATTAAAAGGAGGTTAAGATGCTAAAAGACAAGAGAAAATCTGTTTTTCTCATAATTTTCGCCATACTTTGTGTTACGTCTCTTGGAGCTGTAACTGCCGCACCATCAGCCGATTTCACCAGTAATGTGACTAATGGGACTTCGCCGTTGAGTGTTCAGTTTAATGACACATCCACAGATAATCCTACATCATGGTTATGGGACTTTGGCGATGGATATAATTCGACAAGTCAGAATCCAATGCATAATTACACGAAGGCGGGTAAATACACAGTCAGTCTAAAGGTAGCTGATGCATCAGGCAACGACACCATTACAAAAACCAATTATATATTGGTTTTTGGTTCAGCGGCTAAAAACAGGTTCACTAATCCAGGATTTGAAAGCGGCAACTTAAATGGATGGATATCAGGTTCTACTACAAGTATCAGCAGTACAATACGTCATAGTGGGCAGTATGGTGTTCATTTTGGTTTAAACGGTAATCAAAACACGAATTTCGTCCAGCAAAATGTTGACTTAACCCTGGTGGATAGTATATCCTTCTGGGGTTATGGAGAAGGGACCACCTCACCGTTCAAGGTCTACATTGGCAATAGTTCAAGAACCTTTTCAGCCACATCTGATACATGGACAAAATACACCATTGCAACTTCAAATTACACGGGAATTCACACCATAACAATACGATGGCTGGTCAACAGTGCTTGTTTTGATGTAGATGATTTTTCAACGGAGGTCTCAAAGAACCAGGCAAACTTCTCAGCCAGCACAACTGAAGGTCTTCGTCCATTACCTGTCGAGTTCAATGACAAATCACTTGGCCTGATAACCGATTGGCTCTGGGATT
>CAZTEP010000383.1:0-1701 GCA_964612325.1 uncultured Anaerolineaceae bacterium | reverse complement strand
AGGTTTAATCAATTCAAAACTGATGTTAACGAATTTTAATGGGATTTCGACTAAGTTTCACTCCCCTTTATCCTTTAATCATGACGATACTTGTCAAAATTAACATCTGGGCGACATGATAAGTAACAATAACCCAAAAACGCTGATGGGGTATCTGTTTCTCTAATTTTCCCAATGCAATCATTAAATCAGAAAGCACAAACAGACTGGCACCTATACCAGCCAGCAACGTCGGCAACAATTGCCAGTCTTCTCTAAAAAATCCGAGCCAGGCAATAACTGCCATTGCACTCACTAAAAAACTGTAAACCTTAAAGAGTCTCTTAAGAACACAGCGCAATGATGACTCTTTACACTTCAAATCCATATACAAACTGAAAGCTAAAACACAAATAACCAGAGCTAAAACAGCAATTCCATAAGACCAAACCGGCACTGGCCATTGCAAAAACCCGTAGATATAAGCCATATGAGCCAGCGCAAAAGCCACCATGCCAGAAACGAAAAAGCGGGTGCGTCTGGAAATCAAAAAAATATCGCCCAGTAAAGAAAGCGCGAGTCCGACAAAAAAGGCAATTCGTTTTTCAGCAAAGCCACCGTTTAGCGCAAAGAACACCATCATGGCTATTAACACCATTGGTTTGGTGATGTAGTAAAGCTTCATTTGTTGTTTATAAGCAGCAATCCAATTGATAGCGCACAAAACAGCAATCACCACACCAGTCGATACAGAAGGCAATGAGTTCATCATTTATCGTTTAAACCTAATTGCTTAAGAAACCTTTCGTCATCTTTCCAGTCTTTTTTTACCTTCACGTTCAAATCCAAAAAGACAGCTTGTCCGTTCATCGCCTCAATATCACGACGCGCGTCGGTGCCAATTTGCTTAATTTTTTGTCCGGCTTTGCCAATGACGATACCTTTTTGAGCATCCCGCTCCACGAAAATCGTCGCGTTGATATACACCCTGTCTGTATCACGCTCACTGTATTCATTCACTAAAACTGCAATGCTGTAAGGCAGTTCTTCAGCCAAATTCCCCATCGCGGCGGCACGGATCATCTCCGCGGCGATATCCCGCTCGAAATCTTCGGTAATCTGCTCGGCATCATAATATTGCGGACCTTCCGGCAAGGCAGCCAGAATAATTTCCAAAAGCTCGCGCACGCCCTGAGCACGCAAAGCGGAAATGGTCAAGGTCTGTGGCGTTTCCACGAACAAGGACTGGTAAGCAGCTTGATGACGCGTTAAATTCTCTGTTGAAACACTATCAGCCTTATTCATCGCCAAAACCACCTTTGCCTCTGGGTTCATGTCCGCGATTAATGCCACTAATTTCTTGTCCATCGCAGACGGCGCGCTGTTGGCATCCGCTATATAGAGGATAAGGTCAGCATCCTGCACAGCAATTTTCGCTTCGCTGTTAATTGCCAGACTGAGTTTGTCTTTTGACTCGTGTAAGCCAGGGGTGTCCACAAGGATAATTTGCGCCGCGTTGCTGGTGAGAATACCCAACTGGCGCTTGCGCGTCGTTTGAGGCCTGGCACTAACACCAGCAATTGCTTGCCCCATTAGCGTGTTCATCAGTGTGCTTTTTCCCGCGTTGGGTCGCCCAACCATGGCCACAAAGCCAGACTTAAAAGCTCGATTTCTTTCTGTTTTATCCTTGTATTAGCTTCTTTTACCGTCTTTATTATATAT
>CAZTEP010000382.1:0-1704 GCA_964612325.1 uncultured Anaerolineaceae bacterium | reverse complement strand
TATATTTCGTCAAGGGAGAGAAAGCGTCTTACATATCATCGGATCAACTGACTTGTAAAGCAGGAAATCACTGTGTTCGAGTAAAGATTGTTGATAACAACACCAAGACGGTTATCGCCAGTGGATCTTTCGAAAAATTGGAAGTTTCTGAAGTAAACCCGGTCATTACAGTGCGACAGACCTCTTTCCTTTCGAACCGACTTTTAAAACTGGAAGTGAATGCCACTTATTATGATCGTTATGCTCAAAGCTGGTCGATCAATTGGGGAGATAATACCACACCGTCCACTTGTGGCGTTGCCAATTCCATGACGGCAATTCATTATTATTCTGGAACGAAAGCATGCAATGTTACATTGACACTGATTGATTCCAATGGAAATGGCGGTGATATTGTTTATAACATCGCGGTGTATGATCCCTCGAAATCTGTCAGCGCCTCTCAGGCAATAGACGACTTTTCTGCCAGTGCTCTTTCTGACGTCGAAAACGAAAAAAATCAGGCTGGCGAACTGCGTGTTTCCGAATCGGCAGCGCTGATCGAAAGTATTCCGGTCGCGGCACCGAAATGGAATATCTCCCTGGCCAATGCCTTGAATCCCGTGGAGCGAATCGAAAATTCTCTCTCAAATCAGTGGTTGATTTTAAGTGATTCCGAAAATTCGTCGAAAGAGAACAACACTAAACTTGAACTCGAACCCCAATTGAATTACAATGATCTTCCGTCTGCTCTGATAAACGAAAAGGAAGAAAAAAAGTCGATCTTTGAAAATGATTTTTCTCCGGAAGATTCTGAGTCAGATTACTTTGACGTTGCGGTTCTGTCCAGTTCTTTATTGAATCAGCAAGACGAGGAAGATCTTTTTGATTTTTTGAATGAAGACGAATTCTAAATTACTCAAAAGATAAAACAGCCATAGGGGAGAAACCTCACACGGCGCAGAGGAGATAAAATATTTTCCTCATTTTTTGCGTCGCCGCGCCGCTGCGAGATATAAAAATATTTCTCCCCTCTGCGCCTCCGCGCCTCTGCGAGATAAAAATATTTTCCTTATTTTTTGCATCGCAGCGCGAGATAAAATCTCTTTCTCCGTTCCAACTCCGTGTGAGATTATAAAGAAGGGCGACTCGGTGCGCTTGCGACTCAAAACACTAAAGAATTACGATTTTTTAATGATCAGTTATTTTTGATCAGTCTGATTTTTCTTTACTGATTATATTGAGCCTGCACTTCATTTAATTCGTCGATCAGGGCATTTCGAAGTTCAAGGGGTTCCAGAATTTCAGCATTTCTTCCGAAGCCAAGGACCCAGCGGAGAAAAGGTTTCCCGTTTTCGACTTCCATGGTGACTTTAATGGTACCGTTTTTTTCTTTCATAATTTTTTTGACTGTTTTGAGTTTCTGTTCCTGAATGAAACGGGCAGTAGAGCGTTTAAAACGAAGAACCGCTTTGATTGGTCCCTCCTCACTGATAAAAGGAACAATGGCATTGGCCATATATTTATCAATATCAAAGTCATCGGGGGGAGTGAATGTTGTCGCTATCTCCTGAACTTTTTCCAATCGGTCGGTTTTCCAAAATCGAATCTCTTGATCCTTACAGGAGAAGCCAATAATATAAAGAGCACCGCCGTAATAAAGAAAATTGGTAACCGTTCACGGCGATTTTTCCCTTCACACGAAAGGCTCGCCATGATCCTCTT
>CAZTEP010000381.1:0-1707 GCA_964612325.1 uncultured Anaerolineaceae bacterium | reverse complement strand
AACCCACAACATCTTCAGCCACAGTGAAGCGCTCTGCCATTGAGCTACAGGCACCACGTTAGAAACGCTATTCTAACACAGCCTTTCATAAAAAGACAAGGTTTAGACTCATTTTAATCAATTTGTCTAATCCTCAAACCGAATACTCTTTATCAAAGCTTCAACTTGCGTATCCATTGTATCTGGAGAGTGGGGAAACTTTGTATAGGTCGCAGTTAGCTTTGGCCGAGAGTAATCTTCATCATCGCCAATCATGTAAAAGATACCGTCAACTTCAATCCCCTGGCTCTTATAACGCGCGAGGATTCTTACAACAGTCAAACCAGAATCAGTTTCAAAGAAAGAATACTCTCCCTCGACGAATTCTTCCATCAACACCTTTGCGCCAGCGATACCCAGTTTTGCGAATTCTTCCGTACTACCATCGTAGATTTCAGGAACAAATACAAGGTTGACACCAAGATTTTCTGCATCAGTTGCCATAAGAACTTTGGTTGTTAAACCTGGAAAATCATACAACGCCCAACCTTCAATTGGGATATATGAAAACTTTTCTTCCTCTTCATAATGACGCCCCTCTTCGCGTTTCAGTTGAGGTTCAGCTGTTGGCTCTGGAATATCCGTTGGCTCTGGTGTTGGATCGGGGTCAGTCGTAGAAGTTGGTTCAGAGGTAGGACTTGACTCAGATGGGTTCGTTGGAAATGCCGTTGCTGTTGGTTCCAGTGTCGCAGTACGGACTGGTTCTGGTGTTATACAAGCGCTCAAAGTCATAACGATCACTATCAAAGATAAAATGAATTTCCTCAAATTTTTCCTCGTTTGTATCGTTTCATCACCATAAAGCTTATCACTGGCGCACTTTAATCCTAACTTGTAAAGCTAATAGTCTAATTAAATCGTTTCAGTCACTAAATTGAATACTTTTAATCATTTCATTGGCGAATTGGTCGTATTGTCCACGTCCTTCAGCATTTCTAAAATACAGAGCTTCAAGAATTAATCCGTTTTTAGGGTCAGGATTTTTTATAAAATATTGATGAACAATTATACGGAAATCTTCATAATCAACCTCAAAAATGAGTGTGGCTCCTTTTAAGCCCTGGTAGGTTTCAAAGTTTTTTTCAACAAACGTAATATCGTTCCCAAATGTTTCTTTGGAACTGCGAATATTCAACCAAAGGTAACTTTCAAGAGAACCAGCATAATCACTATTATAAATGCGCACATTAGGGTAATAATTTTCTTCGGCAATGGGCGCGAAATAAATTTCCGTATCATCTTCTTCATCGATTTCAACATCCCAATCTTTTGGAGGAATGAAAGAAAAGCTATCATTGTAAACTCGTAAGGTTTCATCTAATTGAATTTCGTTTAACCCAGCAGATTTTTCAGAAAGAGAGCAAGCGCTCAATAAAAGAAGAATGATAAGAAAAAAATAGTTAATTTTGGACAATACAGCCTCCGGTTTTTTAAGATTTTAAAAACGCAATAAGCTTAGACTGCTCTATTTCTTTTTGTTCGCCTTTTTTGAGATTCTTTACAACAACCAAACCCTTTTCAAGCTCAGATGGTCCCAACACCAAAACGCGATTGATACCAATTCTATCGGCATATTTGAATTGTTTGCCCAATCTTTCGGTCTCACCAAGGACCACTTTGAACCCTGCATTTCGCAGTTTTGAAGCCAAATTTAGCGATTCTCGCAAA
>CAZTEP010000380.1:0-1712 GCA_964612325.1 uncultured Anaerolineaceae bacterium | reverse complement strand
AGCTTTTCGTGAATATTTCCTCGTTGATCCATGGCGCAGCCAATACAACCAAAAGAATAAAGAACAAACCGCTTAAGGCTCTAAAAACTTCACCAACGGAGAGTCGAAAATTTACTTTTTCACGGTGTATCGCTTCTGTGCTGAGGATAGTGAGGTAAATAATTAAACTAATCATTAAACCGACAATCAACTTGATTAAAGCAGGGTAGATGCCTTCTGATTTGGGATAAAGAACAAAAACGCACAGATATTGAATACTCAAACAAACAACGTTAACCATCCATTTGCGTCGAACCAAATTGATTAATGCCATTAATAGACCAATAACAACAGCAGTAGTAGGGATAAGGTGGGTCATGAGGCAACCATCCTTGTGGCTAAAAGCAAGATGATAACCAAAAGAAAGACCAGGGACCAAAGTGTGCCACCATCACCTTCAATAATTCTGCTACCAAACCCTTCAAGTTGGCTTATTTGTCGATAAATCCACAAAACAGCTGAATAAAACCACTCAAAGCTGAAAAAATTCCGCAAAAAGCTGAATGCAGGTGAAATAAAACGGAAAAAGGGAAGTTTGATAGGTAGGTCTTCTTGTAAATGACGGATTTTTGTGAGGCGCAAAAAAAGAATGGCAAGAGAAGAGATCCCTAAACTAACAAGACTGGCCCACCATTTGCCAGCAACGAATGTGCCAGGCCAGCCAATAAGTCCCAAGAGAACGATAGTTTGAAAGATGACAATCAGACCAAACGGAAAGGTAAAGCGGGCGTGTTTTTCTAAACCGGTTACCGAGCCACTGGCTTCGACAATATAACGCACATAACCAAGCACCAGGAGGCTATGACAAAGCAGGACGATAACACTAATCACACTGAAGCTTTGACCTAAAACGCCTTGCCAGCCTGAGGCTAACAATGTATATGGTAATCCTAACAATCCAACCAGACCAAGCATTGGAATGAAACGGATACGGCGAATAGGAGGGTTGAAGGCAAAGAGTAATGCTCCACACAACAGGAGCGCCAATCCCCAAACCCGACTGCTGGCTGGGTCGCCATTGAGGGCGCATTGAATTGCCATCGTTGAAAGCGCGATAATCCAGTAAGGACGCCCTTCTTTTTCGTTTTTTCTGCTTATCCACAACGTTGATGAATAAAGCATTGCCAAAAGGTTGAGCACTTGAATAATGATGAAAAAAACTTTGTTTAAGGTTAGAAAATGGGATGGAAGTTGTCCAATGAGTGCCAGGGCTGAAGCAACCGGAGCGAGACTGAACATGAAGTTTAGTTCTAAGCTTTGGCTATCACTTTCGGTAAAAGGCAAATGGATAGGAAGTACACCCAGGCGCAAGGCAGCTGCCAAAAGGAAAAAGATACCTGCAGTTTCAGGAATTTGATTAAGTTCGAAATCAGGTTGAATTTGCCAAGCAACCGCGGTGGCAAAAATCAGCGCGAAAGTAGAAAACACCCGTATTGCGAAAAGACGCATTAAGTTTCCTTGACTTTGCCTTGGATCTGCGCTACGCATGTGATAAATGAGTTCGGTAATGTCAATGAGCGCCCAACTGATAGTGAGCGTCAAAGGGTTGGAACTGGCCAAGGAAAGGATGGTCAATGAAGTGAGTATTAGGGAGGCAATCCAGCGAGAACTTGAACGTTCACGGGTGGCGATTGTGGTTTCGGTAAAGATACTGGCAACGCAAAGCGTCAGTA
>CAZTEP010000379.1:0-1721 GCA_964612325.1 uncultured Anaerolineaceae bacterium | reverse complement strand
CAGGACGTACACTCTTTCCCTACACGACGCTCTTCCGATCTAGTGCAGGCAATTGAAAAGGAAATTATATTGCTCTTGCTGAGGCCAATCCAGTTGGATCCGCACCATGGTTACTATTGCAAAAGCAAGCGCGAAGAAAATCGAAGCAGGAAAAGTCTGAAATGCCCTGGCTGAGCCTTTCAATGTTTTAAGTAAGGATCGAGAAAAGATGTTCATGGTGGTCACCTCCAGATCAAATCTGTGAAAGGCAGGGAAGAGATTAATTATGTTTATACAGGTACAACGGCAACTTTTGTTCCGGTTCTCTCAATTTTTTTGATAATATCCTGAGGTGTCTTTGAGTCGGTTACCAAAAGATCAATTGCTTCAAAATCACAGGTTCTATAAAATCCTCTATGTTCAAACTTGTGGTGATCGACCATGGCAATCTTTGTCCCGGAACTTTTCAGATAGCGCTTCTTTAATTCATTGATACCGGATTCGTCACTTGATAAACCATCTTCCACGCTGGCACCGTCAGTACTGAAAATAAAATAGTCTATTCCGGTCATATTGTTAAAAAACTCCTTGGCGAAAGTACCGCTTGAGGTTCCGTCCGGGGTAAGAAATCCGCCCATCATATATATTTTGCTTTTGCTATTCTCAAGAAGCCTCTGTGCTGCGTGAATATCCCCACATACGATGATCAGTTTTTCTTTTTTATTCATGTGCTGACAAAGTTCGTAAACAGTGCTTCCTGCGTCAAGAGCAATCGTGCAGTTATCAGGGATACAATCGGCAACATATTTTGCGATTGCCGCCTTTTCTGCTTGAGCTTTCCGCCTTCTGCTGATAAGCGGGGATGGCATTTTTTTTGTCTGAGGAACTATTTCGGCCCCCCCGTATATTTTGGTAAGAACACCCTGCTTCTCAAGCTGGTCGAAATCTCTGCGAATGGTTTCTATCGTCACATCAAAATACTTTACCAATTCAATGGTTTTTACGATTCTTTCTCTTTCGAGAATATCAATAATCTCTTTTATTCTTAAACTTTTCAAATAGATGTACCTCCTGTTTTTGGTCAAAAACTTTGTTAGGATTTTGTATACATCATTATAGTATCATAAACTAATAAAATGTTGACATTAATACATTTAGCTTGCTAAAATTAGCAAACTTAAAGATTTAAGGAGAAAAATGAATTGAAGTACTATATTGGAATAGATCAGGGCACGACCTTAACAACAGCTGTTGTTGCAAATCAGAACATGCAAATACTGGCGAAGGCATCTGTTTCACATACTAATTCATATCCAAAAGATGGATGGGTAGAACAGGATCCAATCCAGATTTACAACAACTGTATTGAAGCTTGTAGAATTGCTTTGACGAAAATTCCCGGAGCAAAACCCGAGGATGTCATCGCAATAGGATTTGACCATCAGGGAGAAACCTGTTGCGCGTGGAATAGGAAAACGGGAAAACCGATTTATCCGGCAATAGTGTGGCAGGACAGACGTACTGCTTGTTTAGCAGAAAGCATTAACAGGGAAAATGGTGAAGAAATACTTAAGATAACAGGCCTTACTCCGGATTCATATTACAGCGCAACAAAAATAAAATGGATTATTGATAATGTTCCGGAAGCAGCAGAATTGCTGGAAAATGGTGATCTCCTTGTGGGAACTTTGAATACCTTTGTGTTCTGGCACCTTTCAGGGGGAGAATGTTATAAGACTGAG
>CAZTEP010000378.1:0-1723 GCA_964612325.1 uncultured Anaerolineaceae bacterium | reverse complement strand
CGCCTTCCCGCCCACGTCACGGACAAGGTGGAGGTCGAGATTAAATATGCGGGCTACATAGAAAAGCAAAGGATTCAGATAGAGGAGTTTAAGCGCCTTGAAAGCATGCCCATACCGGAAGATACGGACTTTCTTTCCATGGACGGACTGCGCATAGAAGCGAGGCAAAAGCTGGACAGAATCAGACCTCTCTCGGTAGGACAGGCCGCGCGAATATCCGGCGTTTCCCCCGCCGACATAGACGTGCTGACCCTGCAGCTGCACAGGAAAAATATGCAGCGCGCAGAGATTGAATCTCCGCAAGAGCAGGCGTAGAGCGATTCGGGCGCTGCGGACGGCCGATTGTCCGCGTTTACGATTTCCTGAAGAAGACGGAAGACTCAAGCAAGGAGAATCAAGAATGAACTTTTTGCTACCGGAGAAGAACTTCGAGCTGAGATAGAAACACAGAAAACTTGTTTTAACTTCAACAACAATAAAAAGAGAGTGGAAAGTAGTCATATAAATTATAATTTGTTGCGACTGAACTTAAGAAGACCCCTGATGTCAATCAAGTGCTGCATGCAGAGAAGCTTGATTTCACAGGGTTTTTTGAATATAAAAAGAATCAAAAATAGTAGTTTGTTTAAGACTTCTTTTCAGGGGGAGGATGTCATAATAATGCTAAAGGGGAAAATGCAGCAAACAGGGTTTCAGAGCTTCCGCAAAGCATGAAATTCAAAAATTGCTGTGTTGCTACACAAACCGAAACCCAAACTTCAACTTTTTGGCAACAGAGTCGTGTATTTTTTGGCAGAACCATGCACTATTTTTTGCTATTGAAGCTGTTGATTTTTTGGCAGTGTGATATTATAATATACTCACAAGGTCAATAAGGTCAATATAGTATGAGGTGGCGTAATGAATATTTTAAACTATAGGAAAAGATTAATTGAATCTCAAATCAAAAAAAAGATGTCTTATAGTGGCGGAATAATTATTGAAGGAGCAAAATGGGTTGGAAAATCCACGACGGCCGGCATTTTTTCTAATACATTTGTAAAACTGCAGGACCCTCTGATAAAAAAACAGTATCAAATTTTAGCTACCATATCAAAAGATGAAGTTTTAAAAGGCGAAAAACCTATATTATTTGATGAATGGCAGGAAGTCCCCGAAATTTGGGATTTTATTCGTCTTGATATCGATGAAAATAACCATAAAGGCGCTTATCTTTTAACCGGATCAACGAAAAAGCAAAAAATAAAAACTTCACATACAGGAACAGGAAGAATTAATTCTATTTACATGCGTCCTATGAGTTTATATGAGAGCGGAGAATCCAACGGACAGATTTCTTTAAAAGATTTATTTTCAAAACCGAAACTTACACCGACTATGTCCGGCGTTACAATTGATGATATAGCACATTGCATTTGTAGAGGCGGTTGGCCGGGAAGCTTAGACTTAAGTAAAGACGTACAATTAGAAGTTCCTAAAGATTTGCTTGAAAGTATTATTGGAAGAGATATAGATGAAGTTGACGGAATAGTTAAAGATAAGGAAAAATTAAGAAAGATAGTGAGGAGTTACGCTAGAAACATTTCCACATTAGCCGCAAATTCTACTATTTACAATGATCAATCTTATGATGTTATTGTAAATCCTAAAACCTTTGATACATATATGAATTCTTTAAAAAGATTATTTATTATAGAGGATGTTTTGCCTTGGTCTCAAAACA
>CAZTEP010000377.1:0-1730 GCA_964612325.1 uncultured Anaerolineaceae bacterium | reverse complement strand
CATATATGCTGCGATATTGAGACAATGTTCGCGATAGTCGGCTGGACCTTCACCTTTTAACATTAAAATGGCTTCTTTGAGTTCCAATGCATTTCCGACGGCAGAGCCAAGGGGTTGATCCATCGGACTGAGCAAAGCAATAACGCGTCGTTGATTGAGTTTACCAATCGCAACCATTACTTCAGCTAAAGTTCTGGCACTTTCAAGGGTCTTCATAAAAGCGCCATCACCGACTTTTACATCCAACACGATGGCATCGGCACCAGCAGCAATCTTTTTGCTCATAATAGATGAGGCAATCAAAGGTATTGATGGAACTGTCCCTGTGGCATCACGTAAGGCATAAATTTTGCCATCAGCAGGTGCTAAATCCATACTTTGACTTGCAATCACAATCCCAATTTGTTTCAGTTGGGCGATAAATGCCTCAGTACTTAGATTGGCGCTAAAACCAGGAATAGATTCAAGCTTATCAATTGTTCCCCCACTGTAACCTAATCCCCGACCGGACATTTTACCTACAGCCAGTCCACAAGCAGCTACGATTGGTGCAACACTGAGTGTTGTTTTATCACCAACACCTCCGGTTGAATGTTTGTCAACAATGGTAGATCCAAGTTCTCTTAAATCCAGCGTATCACCGGAATTAGCCATGGCTAAGGTTAGATTTGCAATCTCCTCATGGCTCATTCCATTCAAAAGCACAGCCATTGCCCAGGCTGCCATTTGATAGTCTGGTATTTCATCATTAGTATAACCCGATATCAAGAAGTCGATTTCTTCTTTAGAAAGCTCGAACTGGTCTCTCTTTTTTGTGATGATATCAACTGCGCGCATAGTGACCTGTGGCATCCAAAAACCTATTGTTTTGGATATATGTAAATCTTTCGTCGAGGTTCTTTACCCAATGATCTGGTATAAACGTGAGGGTGTTTACTTAAAATCTTGTGAATGAAACGTCGTTCATTGATGGGTAAAGGCTCAAGCGATTGTCTTTTTCCTGTCTCAACAACTTGGTCAGCTATACGGAAAGCAATATTTTTGAGTTCCATTTCACGTTTGCCTCGTGAATTATAGATATCTAAATGAATAGGTACCCAATGGTTTTCATTGTGACTTGCAATAATGCTCAATAAATATTGAAAAGAATTAAGAACTTCTGATTTTCTACCAATCAAGAATCGCAAATCTTCACCTTCGAGATTAAGTTTTGTTAAAGGTGTTCGGTCGCTGTCTTCTTCAACAATTTCACATTCTATCTCAGCTTTAACTTCCATTAAATCAAGCATGTGTTGAAGTGTGTCCACTATGAATTTTGATGAGACATTTTCATTCGATTGTGTTTGGGATTGGTTTTTAACTTCTTCAACCAAATTATCCAATTTTGATTTGACAATCAATTTTACACGTGCTTGTCTGGTGGCAAACCTAAAAATGGTTTTTTTGCCCTCATCTAAAACTTGCACTTCAACGTCTTCTCGATTGAGATTGAGTTGTTCTAATCCTTTTTCTATCGCTTCATCAACAGTCGGAGCAATCGATTCAAGCGATGCTCTTATTTGTGTCATAACTTCTCACTTTCAAGGACGCTTAGTCCGCTATTTTTTCATCTTCTTTGGTCTCATTTGTCGTGCAGCAGAACGCGCAGATGGTTTTGAAGGGGTTTTGTCGCCCTTTTCTTCGCTTATTTTCTCATCATCACTATCATCTACAATTTCAATTTTAGTTGG
>CAZTEP010000376.1:0-1730 GCA_964612325.1 uncultured Anaerolineaceae bacterium | reverse complement strand
ACAACAGCCAGCTGTGTTTGACAGGCACCACATCTTTTGGTTTTGGCTGGGGTGGGGGTGGCGGACTTGGTGGCAAGCCATCATAAACCGGGTAAGGTTGGAACGTTGGCTCTTGCACAGGTTTTTCATTCGTTAGATTTTGTTCATTATTCATTTCAAAAGACCTTTCACATTTTATTATATCGCTATCCATAATAAACAAATTTGCGTCTCAATTACTGTCAAAAGCTATCAAAGCCCTTGAAATTTCTCGCGGGTGGGACATTCACAAGTCAGACAGTATGATTCAGTATAAAAATATGACATAAGTAACCTTTTAAACGTGCTTATTTTCACTCAGTTGACTGTTCAACTATGCTATACTTTATTAATCAAGTAATGAAAGGTTTATTCATGAAAAAAGTAAAAATTTTTACCGATTCAACCGCATATATCCCACAGGAGTATGTTGATAAGTACGATATCGGTATTATTCCTCTAACCTTGAACTGGTTAGGAAAATCGTATCTGGATGGCGTTGAGATAGGCGCCACCGAATTTTACACTCAACTGGCAGCCAGCACCGAATTAGCCACCACCAGCGCGGTCTCGATGGGACAATTCATCGAAGCCTTTAAGCCCTATCTTGATGAAGGCCGCGAAGTTTTCTATTTGGGATTCACTTCCGGGCTAAGTGCGACTGTTGACTCCGCGTTTCAAGCCAAAAAAGCCATGGGCAATCCCGAAAATCTGCGCATCATGGATACGCAAATTATTTCCATGGCACTGACCCTGATGGTGCTTGAAGTCTGCAAAAAAGCTGAACAGGGTGCCAGCCTGGACGAACTGGAAGCTTTCGCCAAAGACCTGTATCCACGAATCGGTGTTTATTTCACTGTTGATGACCTTATCTATCTTCACCGGGGTGGACGTATCAACAGTGCAAAGCGTCTTTTGGGTTCCATGCTCAACCTAAAACCAATTTTAATGATTCGCGAAGGCAAGATTGAATTGGTCGAAAGTGTACGCTCGAAGAAGAAAGCCATCAAGCGCATGATTGACCTGATTGAACGGGATATTGACGGAAGAACACCCGTTAAGATTGGTCCATTCCATGCCCTGGCATATGAGGAAATGATTGAAATGGAAAAAGAAGCCATCGAACGCCTCAATCCTGTTGAGTCGATTTGTTCTGAAGTCAGTCCCGTGATTGGCAGTCACGTTGGCCCTGGTACAGTAAGCATGGCCTACCTGGTTGGTGAGGAATAAGCTTTTGTTATTGACATAAGAGAGACGTGATAAATCACGTCTCTTTTTTATTCCTTTTGAGAAACAAGCAACTTAAACGAAAACCCCCGGTACGTATTTTCCGGAGGTTTTCTTTGGATGTGAAAAATTGTTTAGGAGCTAAGTTTTATCTCTAAGGGTTCACAACATGACCCATAAAGACAATGGCGTTAGTTTCAACGTTGTAAATCACATAGATAAAGGGGCGGTCAAGACGCAGGGTAATGGTCTCAGCCGGCATGCCAGTAGCAACCATACCCACCATGGTAGCCGCCGCGGCTTCTGTGCCTTCCTCATTGACATCGATAAAGGCCTGATGCACCACATCCGAGATATACAAGTCTTTCCCGCCGGTCATGCCGGAAAAATCAGCGATTTCTGAATTGAAAGCATTTCCCATTCCCATATTCATGAGTTTTGATGCTAAATCAATACTACTCATAGTACTAAACTTAGGCATAGAT
>CAZTEP010000375.1:0-1734 GCA_964612325.1 uncultured Anaerolineaceae bacterium | reverse complement strand
GCCCTTTGCACCATGCCACGCAAGGTTTTAATGGTCAAACGTTCACCACTTAAAACATACACCTCGCCGGAACGGCCTTTTTCAGCAGCCAAAATATGTCCGGCTGAGACATCGCGCACATCCACAAAATCATAACCACCATCGGTGGAAATGGAAGCGCGCCGTTTCATCCAGGTAATCATTAACTCGCCAATTTCCGATAGCTTGTAGTCGTAAGGTCCAATCACGCCAGTTGGGCAGACCACAACGGCATCCAGCCCTTCTTTTGCAGCTGCCAGAACCAATAAGGTAGCTTCAGCCTTTGTGCGGTCGTAGAGTCCATCAGGATTTTGGGTGTCAAATTTGAGGTGTTCGTTAACAATCTGGCCTTCCGGCACGCGTTCATAAGCGTGAATGGAACTGGTGTAAACCAAGCGTCGCACACCCATTTCTTTGCACATCGCAATAACATTGCCTGTGCCTTCAACATTCACCTTGTGCATTAAATCATATTGATCCGCGGTCAAGGCAACATACGAAGCGAGATGAAAAACAAGGTCAACGCCCTCCATGGCTACCCTCAGATCATCAAGCGAGAGAATATTACCTCTTACGACCTCAACCTCAACACCAGCCAAAGAGTCGATCGATTCCCCCGGCAACGCTAAAACACGAACCTGTTTTCCAGCTTTTACCAGGTCCCTGACCAAAACATTTCCAATATGACCAGCACCCCCAGTTACTAATATCATAGCTATTCACCTTCTTCCTGGTTTTGTAATTAATATAGCAATCTTAAAAGCGCCGGACAATGGATGATTGTCATCCTTTTTGCGCGGCTTGTCATGAAAAAGGTATAATTCTCTTAGAAAGTGAGGTTTTTATGAAAATTGCCCTGGGTTCCGATCATGCTGGTTACGTCCTTAAAGAACAAATCAAAGATTATCTGGACAGCCGCCTGATTGAATATGAAGATTTTGGTACTTTCAACGAGGAGAGCACCGACTACCCACGTTATGCTGAATTAGTCTGCAAAGCCATTACCAACCTGGGTTTTGACAGGGGCATTTTGATTTGCGGCACGGGCATCGGTATGTCTATCGCAGCGAACAAGTTTCATGGCATCCGCGCTGTGGCTTGCAGTGAGCCTTTTTCCGCCATTCTCTCAAAACGCCACAACAACAGCAATGTGCTCTGCATGGGTGCCCGTGTCATTGGCAGCGGAACAGCAATGCTTATCACGGAAGGTTGGCTAAACGCCAGCTATGAAGGTGGAAGGCACGAAAGACGTGTGGGGATGATTACCCGCATGGAACAACGCAATCAGGTTATCGCGCCACCTGCACAGCCGGGGGATCGCCCGTCAGAAGAAATCAAGGAATAAAAATCAAGTCAGCCAGGCCCATACATCTTGATTCGGACATTAAGATTAAGGCAAAAGGCTTCTACTCAAATTTTGATTTCACTTGGAAATGGTTAAAATTACCTAAGAACAAAAAAAGGAGAACATTATGAGATATAAAATTATTGGGGATGACCTTCCCGCAGTAAGCATTCAATTTGACCAGGGCGAGAGCATCTACACCCAATCGGGTGGTATGACCTGGATGACTGATAATTTCAACATGGAAACAAACATGCGTGGTGGATTAGGCAAAGGCATTGGCCGCTTGTTTACTGGCGAATCAATGTTCATGGTCAATTACACCGCTCTGGCTCCCAATGCTGAAATGACCCTGGCTTCCAGCTTTCCTG
>CAZTEP010000374.1:0-1743 GCA_964612325.1 uncultured Anaerolineaceae bacterium | reverse complement strand
GCGTCTATAAACTCTTGAATTCCGGCATTAGGGTTCACAATTACGTAGACATCTTTATCAGCTAAAGTATCCGCAGGAAGGTCTAAGCTTTCAGTAGCGGTAGGTGAGCCGTTGGCATAACGTTCAATGCTAAGAGTTGATAAATCAATATCTGCACCGGTACCGTTATAAATTTCAAGTGCTTTGTTGTTGCCAGAGCCTTCAACATATTCAGAAAAGAATATCGCGTCTGGATTTACCACAGGTCCGCAAAGGTTGACTGGTGTTGCTTTATTGCGTGGCGCGGGCGCGAGCGCTTCAAAGTCATCGCTGTTTTCGTCTGTGTCCTGGCAACCGCCTGATTTACGTTGCGCTGAAAGCGCGTTGCCTAATGTGGGGGCAGCGGAGGTTCCTTCATAGAAGTTCGCATTGCCAAAACCAATCAAGTCGATGATTCTTGCCAATTGTGTGGCATCACAGGGGTTTGAGCCTCCATTGCAGCCTAAGGATGTCGTGCCGGTAACCAAGACCACTTTTCCAGCCGAAGCCCCCATAGCAATAGGTGTTGGATCAATATGGTCTGGGCTTGGTAGTGGATCACCATATGTTGAACCTCCAGCTTCTTGCACCAGAAAATACCGTCCAGGCTCTAAGCTGACATTTGGTAGTTCGGTTAGCTGGGTCGCACTCGAACCAAAGTTTCCGGTACCGGTCGCGCTCGCGTATTGAAGGGACAGGCCATCCAGCGATACGGTTGCTGTACCGGCATTAAAGATTTCAATAAAATCGTGCGTATACAGGGCACCGCTGTTATTACCGCCACCATATACCTGACTGATACGTAGGGTATTGGCAGCCTGGACTGGCTTTGGAGGTTGGAATCCAAGCATACCAAACAACAAAGATATGATTGTTAAAATATATACTGTTTTTCTTGACATTGTTTCCTCCTTGGAAAGAGACTGGTTTTTTCGTCCCTTAATTTTATCATACTAAAGCGAGTCATTTGTCATTTTTTTGTTTAACGCTTGTTAATTAGAAAGCCATACTGTTTTTACAGATCCGCCAATTCAGGTTGAGAGAACATAAAATTATTATTAGCTACGCGCATTAATTGGCTGTTTTTCACGAACAAACAGCGAGAATCGAGTGTTATACCTATGCGCAATGTTTTCATCAACCACTCTTTTCGACACCAACTTAAACTAATCGACCAAACTTATACAAATTTAAAGCCGATTTCGTTAATCATGTAAATAAGCCCTTGAAGAAGTACTCCTTAAGTCATCGCTTCAGAAAACTTTAGCTTACTGAAACAAAACAAAAGCTATCTGTAACTGCCAAAGCTACAAGCCTTTTGTTAATTCATTGCCACCCTTTGTACAGAAACATGGTACAAACACGTTTTCAATAGCGACCTGCTATGTTTGCTGATTTGCAGTTTTTAGCAAACACAATAAAAACACTCAGACACGTTTCACGTGAAACAAAGTTTCCGTTCGTTAGTTTTTACTTAATTTTTATCCTTCATTAGATTAACAGATTCATTTTATTACACGTCACAATAATCACGAGAACCATTGCCTGATGCCTTTTTATGATTTAATCGCTTTTGCTTCTTCAAACGACCCAAAAAGTCAGACTCTTTAATTAATTAACAACAAACTTATTCACTGATAATTTGAATTTAAATTGACTTGGCTAATTAAATGAGCAAGTTCAGATAGATGTGAGACGGTAGGGCTTTACAAAAAAGCACATTGG
>CAZTEP010000373.1:0-1744 GCA_964612325.1 uncultured Anaerolineaceae bacterium | reverse complement strand
GCAAGATTATGCATTTCTATTATCAATAACATTGACTTCTGATATATTAGATGCTATGATTGATATATGTAAACAATTCAGGATAATTAATAATTTTATACCGGTTTTTCCAAAATTACCAAATTCTTGCAATCTTATCCTCATGCTATAGGTGCAAGAAAACGAATTCAAGCTTATAGAATGGAGGTGAACTCAGAATCATTTGCTAATGCACGATCATTATAGTATTCTGTATCCTAGTTTGAATAAACAAGGAGTAATTAAATCATGGAAGAGAAGAAAATCCATCCTCTGATTAAAGATGCTCAAAATAAATATCGTCAAGGTACAATCTCCAGACGAGATTTCCTGAAATTCTCTACTTTATTAGGTGTTTCATTGGGAACAGCTAGCGCTCTCGCAGCATGCGGCGCTGAAACCCCTACAGCTACACCGCTTTCACCAACTTCAGTTCCTGAAGTATCAACAGCTCCCGAAGCAACTGCAACAAGTGCGCCTTCGATCATTCGTGGTGGTACTTTGAACGTTGCCTGCCGAATCGAACGTGTTACCGACCCCGCGCAATTCTCGTTGGTCAGCGCGTCTCATCCTTGGCGGCATGTATTTGAGTATCTCACCCATACGGATCCTCAGGGAATAACCCATCCTTATTTGTTAGACAACTGGACAGCCAGTGATGATTTGCTCACCTGGACCTTGAAATTAAAACAAGGCATTAAATTCAATAACGGTAAAGATCTCACAGCCGATGATGTCGTGTTTAACATCAAGCGCTGGCTGGATCCCGACACAAAATCCTCTATGCTCAGCGCTATGAGTTATATGGATAGCACTGGTGTTGAAAAAACAGACGATTATACAGTTACACTTCATCTAAACAGTCCAACCATCTTCCTCCCCGACAATCTCGCACAATATCAGGCAGCCATCGTTCCTGCAACTTTCGGTGGTGATATCACTAAAGAACCCATTGGTACTGGTCCTTTCACGATGGTTGAGTATGTAGCAACTGAACGCGCTCGCTTAAAAGCTCGCCCCGATTATTGGCAAATGGGCAAAGATGGTAAACCTCTACCTTACCTGGATGAGATTGTAATGGTCATGTTAGGTGAAGATCAAGCTGCCTATGTTTCCGCATTGCAAAGTGGGCAAGTGGATACTATTTGCGAACCTACTGTTGCTACCTGGGAAGCCGTAAAAGATGATGACCGTTTCACGGTTGTTTCAACACCAACCTCCGCCACCCGCGTTCTACGCGTCCGTGTCGATCAGGATCCTTGGACGAATAATGATGTTCGTACGGCACTCAAATATTGCCATAATCGAGAAAAAATCCTCGCATTGGCACTACAAAATCAAGGCATCATCGGCAATGATAGCCATGTTTGCGAGGCAAATCCTGAATATAGTCCGTTGGATCCATACCCGTTTGATCCCGAGAAGTCGAAATCTCTCTTGGCTAGTGCGGGTTACCCGGATGGTCTTACAGTCGAATTATGCGTTGCTAGTGATTGGCCTGAATCGATGGCTTACGCGCAAGCACTCAAAGAAGATGCTGCAGCAGGCGGGTTCACTATTAACTTAAAAACCATGCCTGCAAGCGAATATTGGAATGGTTGGACCGATTTCAACATGGGTATCACTTGGTGGGCGCACCGTACACAGGCTCTAATTACCCTGGGTTTGGCTTATACGGCTGATGAAACCGGTAAACCTGGCGCCTGGAACGAGAGCCATTGGGTTG
>CAZTEP010000372.1:0-1748 GCA_964612325.1 uncultured Anaerolineaceae bacterium | reverse complement strand
ATTTTTACCCGAAAAGCGCGTGGTAGCATTGGCATGGCCTATGATACACGAAGTTATTCAAGTCATAACTTGGCTATGTATAAAGGCTCGTCATTGCCAACAGTTGTTTATGAATTTTTTGTACGCAGAAAAGATTTTGACTGCGCTAAAAAATTAATCACTCATAAAATCGATTGAATTGTTTGGATCTGCGCCATAACCTATACGCGCATTGAAATCAAAAGACCAACCGGTTTCGCGTGTGTATTCCGGGTTCTGCTCCCCTTTTTCATAAATTAACACCCTTGCCTTCGAGCGCAATCGTCCGAACTTGTTTTGGTCAGGTGTTGTTGTAATCACATTTCGAAAAGTGCCGCTATTAATATAATACTTTTCAATGCCATCCTCTACGCTTAATAATTTGACAATAGCATTGTGAGTGTGACCACTCACAAGACACCGCAAGTTTTGACTCTCATCTCTCAGGAAGCTTTCTTTTTGAACAATATCCATATCAGAATCTAAACCGGATTTTTTCATCGCTGGATTTATGAGAGCGTTAAACATCCAAACTGGTAAGCCCCTTCGCCAAACACGCGCTTTAAAAATTCTCATTACGGCTCTTTTGTTTAATTTTTTTGTATTACTTAAGGTCATTACATCATCAGTAATATTGCTATCCCTCGCTATTTCATCAAGTAATTCCCTAAAAACCGGTTCAATCATATTCCATATTTCTTTTTGCTTCAAACCTGGAGTTGAGAAGAAGAAATTCATCATTGCTCGACTGGGACGGACGTTATCAAAGTCAATTAACCGTTGATACATTCGCTTAAGACTTGGATCTTCTAAGATAGCCTCTTCACCGTAACGCTTTTTAAAAAGAATCGGCAATTTACTGGCTATTTCAGATGTGACAAGATCGCCAAGCACGGGCATATCATAATAACTCTTGTCAATAATCAATGGAATTTCTGGCCAAAGAGCCAAATTAGCCCCAAAATTTGTCCGATCATATTCATGGCCATGTCTAACCAAAACGCACACATCGCCATCTTGATAATGAAGATATGAGTTCGAGAAATAATCTTCGCTTTCTTCTATTCCAAAAAAAGACCTTACCTTGTTTCTAATTTTCTGCGTCGCGTTTAATAAGCGATCATGATTACCCGGAATGTAATGAATATTTACTGGCACACTGAAGAGATTTGATAGACTTCTAAATACAATCGCAGTATCACGAACCTTAGGGTCAGCTGCAATCGCGTCAATGATATCGCAAATTCGTTGTTCGATTGCATCGTTCTCACCAACTTCTTCGTTATGAACATAAGGACGCAGTTCATCCATATGCCACATCGCAGAACGGGTGATTTCAAAAATATCACCAGCTAAGACAAGGTCAATCTTCTCAACATGACCAACCTTGATTAGTTCAGCAATTTCCTTGAAAAAAGTATGGTACACCCGTCCCGGTAAATTGAGATTACTACGCTCAATTCCCATGGCATAAGCGCTGCTATCAGCAAAGTGCAAATCTGAAAGAACAATCAGCATAAAACAGACCCTTTTAGTTTTTATACAGAGAATTGTAGCTTATTTTTGTTGATAATCGAATAAGAATGCGCCTGATTCAAGACTTCCTAACAAAATCTTTACATTATCATCAGGGACAAAAAAGGCATGTAAATATGTGCGTTGTTTAGTTAGAGCAATATCTATCCAGGTCTTGCCACCATCTTCGCTAAAAAACAGCTTGCCATTTGAGC
>CAZTEP010000371.1:0-1749 GCA_964612325.1 uncultured Anaerolineaceae bacterium | reverse complement strand
CTTGCCAACATCATGAAGAAATGCTCCCATCAAAAGCAAATCTCCATCCAGACGATTACCATAATGCGCGCTTGTTTGAGCCGCCAGACTCATAACAGAAAGGGTATGTTCCAGCAAACCTCCTTCATAAGCATGATGAAGCTTGATCCCGGCAGGAAGTTTGGAAAATTTCATCAGAAAATCGTCATCCGCCAAAAAACAATCGGCCAAATTCAAAAGAGAGGGATTTTTAATCGCCCGTAACATTTCCCGAAGATGCCGAAGCATGGCCGGAATATCAAGTGATACCGCCCGCGAAAAATCTTCCATATTGACGTCCGATGATTCCGTTTTGACGATTTTTCGGATAATGAACTGAAGATTCCCTTGAAAACGTTGGACCGTTCCCTCGACGCGAACAAAATCTCCTTCGGAAAACTGAGACGCTAATACTTCCGTTGCGTTCCAAATTCGGGCGGAAAGTAATCCGGTTCGATCAGACAACGAACACTGAAGATAAAGGATGCCATTTTTATTCGGACGAAGAACCTTGTCCGTTATCTGATAAATTTCGTTGACCGCCTCGCCATCCCGAAGTTGATTGATAAAACGCCGTTCCATATATTTAGATCTTTCTGACACTTGAAATTTTTGAATCTGTTCTTTTAAAAATATTTTATTTTCAAAATATTATTGAACTTCTGCTCTGAACGCCACTTATTGAACGCGTCCTCTTTTACGATATTCCCCGGCAACCTCATCTGTTAACCTGTCTTCCGACAACGTTCAGAAATATGATCGAACTGACGAAAATCCCCTTCTCTTCGCGTTTTCAGACAGTTCTGTTCCCAATAGCAACCAGAAAACATTCCCAGAAAAACACTCCCAGAAAAACAAAAAATCAAAAAACAAAATCAAAAACAATAACAAAATGTAATAAAGGCAAACAAAGTAAAACAATACAAAAATAAATCAGGACAGAAAGAATCCGATTCTTTTCCAAATCAGAAACGATCCGGACAAAATCAAGCCTGAACCAATAAAACCATTACCCGGACGGGCAATATCAAAATAAAAACAAAGAAAAATAAAAAACAAAAAATAATTTAACACAAAATTATCAACGTGAAAATTTATCGAAGCAATAAAAACAGCGGCAATGCCAAAACATCACCGCCGATCAATACAAACCAAACTGTTTATTCTCTCATTTTCGATCATAATCAATGAAGCACTAAAACGCCGAAATTTTGACAATACCAGCGCATTAGGGATTCACTTTAAAAATCACGCGAAAGAATAAATTCAGTCCATTATCAAGAGAGCAAAGTGTCTCATTCAGGACAAACTACTTATTGAGAGCAGCGCGAACTTCTTCGAGATGTCCAGCGGAACCCAACATCTGATTCTTGTGAATGATGTATTCGGCGTAAGCGGGCATGAAGATCTTGCCAGGGCCGCGAAGATCGAATTCAGCCGGTTTGTCACGGAAGAATTCACGATGAATGGCGCACCAGACAAGTCGTCCATCGGTATCGATATTGATCTTGGTCACGCCAAGTTTGGCAGCGGGGAAATACTGTTTTTCATCAACACCGGAAGCGTTTTTCATGGCTCCGCCGGCATTATTGATTCGGGCAACCCATTCCTGCGGAACGGAAGAACTTCCATGCATGACGAGCGGGAAATTCGGCTTGACCTGATTAACGGCCGCCTGAATTTTCTCGAGAACATCAAAATGAAGCCCCTGAGTTCCAGAGAATTTGAAAG
>CAZTEP010000370.1:0-1751 GCA_964612325.1 uncultured Anaerolineaceae bacterium | reverse complement strand
ACCAGGACGTACACTCTTTCCCTACACGACGCTCTTCCGATCTAAGCAAAACTTGTCCTGACCGAAGTCAATACTGCTGATTTTCCCAATGTAAAACTGAGTTTTAGGATTGAAAATGCCACTCCACAGCAACTTTATGACCCTATCCGAGCCTCTGAACTAAGCATTATAGAAGGCGATGAGCTAATTACTGTCACAGGACTCGAAAGCCACTATCGCGGAACGCATTTTTTGCTCGCCGTCAACAGTTCAAGAAACCTTGCCCTGCGTGACTATAAAGGAATAAGCAATTTTGAGAAAATGGTTGAAGCGATTAAAGAGCTTGATTCAATGTTAGAAACCGAGTCGCTTGACCATTACAGCTACTTTTTAAATCCCGAATATCAAGAGCTCGAAATGCCGAACTTTTCTCAGTTACTCAACGCGATTGAAAGTAATCAAGATATACCGGCAATGCGACGCTCAGACCAAAACTTTGACAGTCTCGAAAGGGCCATCGCCGCGCACAAAAAATCGAGCTTAAATCAAGACAGCGTTTTGCTATATTTCGCGCCTTATCTTTACCCAAACACTGTTGACCATTTTATCGAGCTTATTGCTGAAGCAACCGCACAAGGCTTGCCAATTCACACCTGGATGGCCCTCGAATATCCCAATGGTGATGTGCCATATAAAGATGAAATCCGCCAGGCACTTGAAGCTGGGGGTGGCAGTTTGTTCTTTTTCAGTGGTAGCGAGGAATTGCCAAACCCAAAAACCTACATTCAGGGATTGGGATATACCTACCACATTGAATATGAGTCCTTGCTCAGAAGCGATAAAAACATTCAAGTTGCAGTGCAGATTAATTCTGAGGCTTTCAGCGAGTTACAAAGCAACCAGTTACCCTTAAATATAACAATCGAAGCAGCCCAATTGCGCTTCATGTACTTTCTTTCAGAACTGACGATAGAGTACAATCGGGAAGGTCAATTTACCCCCACTGAACTTCCGCTTGAGTTTAGCATTGAATTCCCTGATAACTATCCACGCGAAATTGTCTCAACCAGTCTCTGGATTGACGGTAAAAAAACAGCAGAAAAAAAAGAGCCTCCTTTTGACAACTATATTTTAGACCTAAGTACTTATAAAGAAAGCACAACTATCACCGTGCGAGCCAAATTGCTTGACGCGTGGGGCTTGGAAGGTCAAACCCCCATCCAAAAAATCCAATTTGAGGTGATTAAACCGGAAACTTTTATTGAAGAAGTCACCGCAGGCCCCAACTTGTGGCTGTTTTTGGCTGCTGGTATTGGTGTTTTGCTTCTAACCCTGGTCTTCGTCATACCCCAGTTACGCAAAAACAAAACACGGGCTACAACTGCCCCAACGCCAACACAAGAGGCGCCATCAATCGCTACTGAGAAGCCAAAACCACTTAAAAATCTCCGGGAAATCAAAAAGGAAAGCAGAAAGAAGAAGGCAAAGGCTAAAGCAAGCGAAACAAGTGAACAGTTGTCTCCCGAATTAACCTTGCCACCTGCCCGACATTTTGGCAGTCTCTTGAAATTGGATAAAGACAACACCCCCAGCGCGGTAAAACCCTTCTTGCTCACAAAAGACATCGTTTACATCGGTCGCGACCCCAAATTAGCCGATTTAGTGCTTGACGATCCGGCCATTGAGCCCCTTCACGCAGAATTACATTTCTTTGAAGACGGTCGCAGCACACTAACCGATTTCAAAACGACAGCAGGCACTTATCGCAACTA
>CAZTEP010000369.1:0-1755 GCA_964612325.1 uncultured Anaerolineaceae bacterium | reverse complement strand
GTTGAGATTATCAAAAAACATGAGAGTCTGCTGACTTACTGGCAGAGCAAACCGGATAAAGGTCAAACTGATGCTATAAACCAGGGTTTCGCGCGCGCCACAGGGGACATTCTGGCCTGGTTAAATTCTGATGATATTTTATTACCCGGAGCAGTTTCGGCCGCGGTGCAATATTTAAGCGAAAATCCAAAAGCTGGCATGGTATATGGCGATTGCTGGCTAATCAACGCCGAAGGTAAACGCATTGGCAGGTTCCCCGCCGCGCAAACTGATTATGCCAAACTGCGCCGTGGTTATGTGCATATCCCGCAGCAAGCGTCCTTTTGGCGCGCGTCACTGTGGCACGAAGTAGGTCCGTTGGATAACAGTTTCTATTTTGCCATGGACTATGACCTTTGGACCCGCCTGGCCACTAAAGCCCCTTTGATTTATTTCAAAGAACCCTGGGCAGCCTTTCGTTTACATGGCATGGCAAAAAGCATCGCGGAAGATGACCTCTGCTGGCCAGAAATGATGCGCGTGCATTACCGTGATGGTGGCAAAAAGCTATCCTGGATTAACGCGAAATATCATCTGAGAAAACTTTTGCGCCCCATTCTGATGTGGCGACGTCGCCGACAAATGACAAGAGCCAAGGAATAAGAAAATGATTATCAAGAAATCAAAAACCGCTTGGCGTGTATTACGTGAAAGAGGTTTATTTTCTGTATTTAATTTGCTAAAACACTATTTTGGCTTTGCCAAACACGTAAACGAAGGAACACTAATCCTTGACTACTTCAAATCAATTTCTTTTATAGGCACAAAGATAGATATTGGCGCTCACCATGGTTTTGACACATTACCTTTCGCAACTGAAGGATGGAAAGTGTTTGCTTTCGAACCTGATCCATATAACCGAGCTCAGTTAGAGAAACTCACAAGTAAATTTTGTTCAGTTCATGTAGATGCTCGTGCTGTGTCTAACAAAGCAGCAAAACAAGTTGTTTTTTATAAATCGAGCGAATCAGACGGTGTGAGCGGACTGCAAGCCTTTTTGCCTTCACATCAAGCAGAATATCATGTAGACGTTACGACTTTAGCTGAGTTTATCCTGGAAAAAGAGATTAATGAAATCGATTTCCTGAAAATCGATACCGAAGGATACGACAAAATGGTCTTGAAGGGCATTCCATGGGAAAGTCTGCGCCCACGTCTTATTTTGTGTGAATTTGAAGATAAGAAAACGCTGCCTTTAGGATACAGTTACCATGATCTGGCGAAGTATTTGCTTGAAAGAGGCTATCATCTCATCGTTTCAGAGTGGAAACCCATCAAACGCTATGGGGAAAAACATGACTGGCGCGGATTTTACCCCTATCCGCATAAACTCCAGACTCCAAAAGCCTGGGGAAATCTAATCGCAGCGCGCGATAAAGCCGATTACGAAAGCTTAAGTCAATTTATTAAAGTTAAAAAATAAAAAAAGAGACCTCTTAGTTTAGAGACCTCTTGTCTTTATTCAGGGTTTTTATCTATTCTTCCATTGTGCCTTTGCCAAGTTTCTTACCGATTCGTTCAAAAGCATCCAGTGCTTGTTCGAGATCGTCCTGGCTGTGAGCAGCTGATATCATCACACGAATACGGGCTTTCCCGCGAGGCACGGTGGGGAAGCCTAACGCGCCGGCAAAGATACCTTCTTCAAGCAATTCACGGCTAAATTGACGCGCCAACTGCACATCACCAAGCATGACAGGCGTAATTGGGGTTTGTGTC
>CAZTEP010000368.1:0-1756 GCA_964612325.1 uncultured Anaerolineaceae bacterium | reverse complement strand
AATATAAGGAATTGTTGAATTATAAAATAAAACATTGAAAAACAGTTTTTATAATCTGAGTGATGATGAAAGTTAATCGTTCTTGTTGATTGCTCTGGTTTTTGTTTTGGAAAATACAAATGTTTGATTTCGAAGAGTCCAACCCCAATATCCTTAGCATCAGCGCTCTTAACGCCTATATCAAAGAGCTGTTTGAAAGCGATGAGATTACCAGAGATGTGTGGGTAAAAGGTGAAATATCCAAGACTACCCGCGCCAAATCCGGTCATTTGTATCTCTCTTTAAAAGATTCCGATGCACAGTTTGATTGCGTGATGTGGTCTGATAAAAGCAAATATTTGCTCTTTGAACCCCGTGTCGGGATGAATGTAGAAGCACAAGGCTCAGTAAACATCTATACAAAGGAAGGCAAAGTACAACTCTACATAAACAAAATGCGCGAAGCCGGTGAGGGCGCCTTGTATGCGGAGTTTCTACGCCTTAAAGCAAAGTTAGACAGTGAAGGACTTTTTGATTCAGCTCACAAAAAAGCTATTCCTGATTTTCCAAAACATATCGGCATTGTCACCTCAATAAGCGGTGCCGCAATACAAGACATCTTAAACACGCTTGAGCGTCGGCTGCCAACCGCGAAAATCACCGTTGCCCCCAGTTTAGTTCAAGGAGACGAGGCTCCAGCCTCCTTGATTCGCGGGTTAAAGGCTTTGGACCGCATTTCGGATATTGATCTTATTTTGCTTGCTCGCGGAGGCGGCTCGCCCCAGGATTTAGCATGCTTTAATGATGAGGATTTAGCTTTCGCCATTTTTAACACCAAAAAACCTGTTATTTCTGGTGTCGGACATGAAATTGACTTTAGTATCGCTGATTTTGTGGCCGATTTACGCGCGCCAACACCAACCGCGGCAGCTGAATTGGCCAGCCCGAAAACAATGCGAAGTATGCTAAATGATTTATATAATTCCAGCAACCTGCTTAGCCAGTTGCTTTCAACGAACTTAAACACCTTAAATCACCAGCTCAGATACTCTCAAAGTGCACTTGAACGTTTTTCACCCCGCCATCGTCTCAATACAGCGATGCAACATCTTGATCAAACAACCAGCCAACTTGATCGTAGCATTAACAACCGCCTTAACAAACTCGAACTAAACCTTGAACGTGAAAATGCGAGCCTGAGCGCGCTTAACCCAAAAGCGGTGCTCAAAAGAGGTTATGCAATTGTAAGTGAAGCTCTAAGCAGAAAAACAATAAGCCATATCGCGCAAGTTGAACCTCATTTACCCATTAAAATACAAGTTTCTGATGGTTCATTCTTTGCCGAAGTAACCGATATTAAGAAAGAAGAATAATATGAACGAAAATAAACCACCCCAAAGTTATGAAGAAGCTTATGAAGCATTAAAAGAAGTCATCAAAAGTCTCGAAAATGACAACTTGCCACTTGAAGAATCTATCGATTTGTATCAAAAAGGCCAGGAACTTAGCAGTTATTGCATGCAACTTCTTAAAGACGCTAAACAACGCGTTGAAATTTTGAGTGACGAACGACTTAACGAAACCAAAGAAGACTAAACGATGGATTTTTTTCGTAGTCCCATTGCTTTATCTGCTTTTGGCGCACTCTTTTTGGCACAGTTCTTAAAAGTGCCTATTGAATATCTGCGCAAGAAGGAATGGAACTGGTCACTAATCATCAATTCCGGAGGAATGCCTTCGTCCCACTCAGCTTTGATGGGGGCTGTGACGACATCAA
>CAZTEP010000367.1:0-1757 GCA_964612325.1 uncultured Anaerolineaceae bacterium | reverse complement strand
TCGTAAACCTGGTCGCGCAACATCGCCGCGCGTTCAAACTCCAAATCCGCCGCGGCGGCTTTCATTTGGTTTTCCATCTCCGAGATTAACTTTTCCAGCTCGCGCTGCTGCATCTTTGAAGCTAACTGGCGCGCGTTTTTGCTGTCTTTATCCTTGCCTTCAGCAATCGAATGGGTCAAACGCTCGGTAATATCGTAAACCGCTTTGGTGATGCCAACAGGTGAAATGCCGTGTTCTTCGTTATACTTTTCCTGAATGGCCCGGCGACGGTTCGTTTCATCAATCGCGCGTTTCATTGAATCGGTCATTATATCGGCATAAAGGATAACCTCACCATTAATATGCCGCGCCGCGCGACCAAAATTCTGAATTAGCGCCGTGGTTGAGCGCAAAAAGCCTTCTTTGTCAGCGTCCAAAATAGCCACCAGTGAGACCTCAGGCAAATCCAAACCCTCGCGCAAAAGGTTAATGCCAACCACCACATCAAAAACCCCCATCCGCAAATCACGCAAAATGCTCACGCGCTCGAAGGTTTCTATTTCGCTGTGCAAATAATGAACCTTAAAGCCAGCATCCTTGAGATAAGCAGACATATCTTCAGCCATGCGTTTGGTTAGCGTGGTCACCAGCGCGCGTTCCCCCTTCTCAACCCGCTTACGCAATTCCACAATCAGGTCATCCACCTGTCCACGGCTTGGACGCACACTAATTTGCGGGTCCAGCAAACCGGTTGGGCGGATGATTTGTTCAACCACCTGATTTTTCTTTTCCATCTCATAAGGTCCAGGGGTGGCACTGGTATAAAGCGTGATACCCATCATTTTCTCAAATTCTGGGAACTTTAAAGGACGGTTGTCCAGCGCGGAAGGCAGACGAAAACCATATTCCACCAAAACTTCCTTGCGCGCGCGGTCTCCGTTGTACATTCCCCTGATTTGAGGCATCATCATATGGGATTCGTCCAAAACCAAAAGGTATTCTGAAGGCAAAAAGTCTAACAAGGTCCAGGGAGCCGTGCCTGAGGCGCGCTGGTCAAAGTGTCTGGAGTAGTTCTCAATGCCCGCGCAATGTCCAACTTCACGCAACATTTCAAGGTCATAGCGTGTGCGTTGTTCAAGCCGATAAGCTTCTAACTCCATGCCTTTATCACGGAAAAACTTCAGCCTTTCTTCCAGTTCTGCCTCGATATCGCGTAATGATTTTTCCATGCGTTTATCTTCGGTCACATAATGTTTAGCCGGATAGATGTCAATGGCATCAAGTCTTTCAATCAACTCTCCGGTTACCGCATGAAGACGCGATATATTCTCAATTTCATCGCCAAAAAAGCTGATGCGGATAATTTCTTTCTCAGAATACGCCGGCAAAATTTCGAGGGTATCTCCTCTCACCCGAAAAATGCCAGGCTTGACATCAAAATCATTGCGTTGATATTGAATATCAACCAATTGCCTAAGCAAAATATTACGTCGATAGAGCGAATCCTTTTCCACATGCAAGACGCTGGCCTTATACAGTTCCGGGTCACCCAAACCATAAATAGCTGAAACTGAGGCCACAATAATCACATCTTGACGCGACATTAAGGCTGTTGTCGCAGCCAAACGCAAACGGTCAATTTCTTCGTTAATCAGGGTTTCTTTTTCGATGTACAAGTCCCGGCGCGGGATATAAGCTTCTGGCTGGTAATAGTCATAATAGGAAACAAAATATTCCACCGCGTTGTTCGGGAAGAAGTCCTTATACTCCGCGTAAAG
>CAZTEP010000366.1:0-1762 GCA_964612325.1 uncultured Anaerolineaceae bacterium | reverse complement strand
TATTATTTAACGTTGGTGGAACCTTAAAGAATTGCAAAGATTTAAGGTTTGAATCAGCATTTTTGAGACCTAAAGTGTTAGAATAGGACTTACCGTATTACAAAGCTTTAATCTTTAAAAACTCGACCAGGCGAGTCGAAAATAGAGGAAATCGACCGCTTTATTAAACGTCGCTACACACCAAACGGCCAATGACGGCCAGCAGGAGAAGAACATGAATGCTGAGCAAGCATGGAATGCAACAGTTGGACAATTGAAGATCGAACTTCCCAAAGCTACATTTGACACTTGGGTTAAACAAACGAAGTTTATAAGCTGGGATGAGAATAACAGCCTGATGACAATTGGCGCGAATAATGCATTTGCTTGTGATTGGTTAGAGAGTCGTTTAAAGAGTACGGTGATTAATAAGCTCACTGGAATGTTGGCAATTACAGTTGATCTTGTCTTTATTGTTTACAATGCGCCAGCTTTGAATACTGAAACTGAAGCTGAGTTAGAAGAAGAATCTTTTGAAATTGAGCTTAGTCCCACTGAAGTCATTGAAATTCCCATCACGCGATCTCATAATAGCCAACTCAACCCCAAATATCGGTTTGACAACTTCGTTGTTGGTCATGGCAATCGCCTGGCGCATGCTGCCAGCATGGCTGTAGCCGAACACCCTGCCAAGGCTTATAACCCGCTTTTTATCCATAGTGGGGTTGGCTTGGGGAAGACCCACATTTTGCACGCTATTGGCAATGCGGTTCAGCGTCAAGGAAAAGAAGTGCTTTATGTTTCCTCAGAAGAATTTACGAATGACTTGGTTGGTGCTATCCGCAACAAAACCACAAATGCTTTCCGCGATAAATATCGCCGGGTGGATGTGCTTTTGATTGATGATATTCAATTCATCGCTGGCAAAGAATCAACCCAGGAAGAGTTTTTCCACACTTTCAACACTCTTTATGGTCAGGATAAACAAATTGTGATTAGCTCTGACCGCTCACCTAAAGCGATGAGCATGCTTGAAGAACGCCTAAGATCACGGTTTGAGTGGGGATTGACCGTAGACATGCAAGCACCAGACTACGAAACTCGTCTGGCAATTTTGCAGAGCAAAGCCGAGAAAGAAGGTCGCCATGTTCAGTCGGATATCTTTGAAATGATAGCCAAGACCATTCAAAGCAATGTCCGTGAGCTTGAGGGAGCTTATAACCGCGTTTTGGCTTTTTCAGACCTGATGGGAAAACAGCTGACTTTGCAAATGGCTCAAAACGCTTTGGCAGATTACGCGCCTCAACCCAGCAGCCTGACAACAGATGTTGTAGTGGACGTGGTGGCGGATTATTTTGGTATTGAAGCTGAAAAACTATCGGGCCCTTCGCGCGCACGAAACGTTGCCTTGCCAAGGCAGGTGGCGATGTATTTGTTGCGCGAGGACAGTGGCTTTTCACTTCCACGGATTGGATCGGAATTAGGTGGCCGAGACCACACCACAGTGATGTATGCTTGTGATAAAGTCGCTGAGATGATTGACAGTGATGACATGATGCGCCGCAAAGTGGCGCAAATACGGGAACGTTTGCATAACAAAGCGCTCAGTTCATAAAGCTGTAGTTTGGCGCATGATATTTAAGACTATTTAACACAATTGTTTATCAGGCCTTATTAGGGGATTATAAACAGGTATTTTTCACGGCGTGGATTTCAATAAGAACCACGCCGTGAATGTTTAAGAGGGAAAAAAGTTAAAAAGCTATGACCTTATATCTGTGGA
>CAZTEP010000365.1:0-1765 GCA_964612325.1 uncultured Anaerolineaceae bacterium | reverse complement strand
GTATTGCCCGATATCATCCCAAAATTCGCCTCCAACCAAAAGCTGTACAGGCGTGTTTTGCGCCTGCAGTTGCGCAACAGCTTCCAGGAGCAAGTCTAAGCCTTTATAAGCACGCACAAAGCCAAAAAACAACAGAACAGGCTGGTCGGTAGCCAATCCGAGATGCTGGCGTGCCTCAGACTTACTGTATCCTTTGGATGGAAATGCCTGATAAATAGGATGGGGTACGGTTTGGACAAAAATGTCTGTTTTGAGCAAGGCCTTGAGCTTTTGCGCTTCGCGGTCGGTCATAGTGATGAAATCTCGCGCGTGTTTAAACGCATAACGCGCCAAATTTTTGTCGATCGCTTTGGCTTCATGCGGGTGAGTGTTGTGTACAAGAACTTTGAAAGGAATGCCCGCCCGCTTTAGTTTTTTAAAGAGCCAGGCGTATGCAGGTGACCAAATGCTGACCCACCACTGAAAGATGACCAAGTCCGGTTTCGTTTTCCAAATATAGCGGTAGGTTTTAAGCCAGTCGCAAGGGTTTAGCGAACTCAGAATATAGTTAGCATTAGTTTTGGCGCGATTTTGGCTGGGGTCTTTATCGGTCTTTCCGGGATATAAGAACTTTGGATATTGCCATTTGTAAGAAATGATATCCACCTCATGACCTTGACTTTTTAGCGTTTCTGCCATAGCACTCGTGAAATGGGCGATGCCTCCGCGGTATGGGTAAACCGGACCGATGATAGCAATCTTCTTGGGCATAGCTTCTGACGTGGTCATGCTTTGATTATATCGTTATTTGGTGTTTATGGCTGCACTCGTTTAGGAGACCGGCGCGAGTGTAATAAAAAGACCATCCACCCATTTTATTAACCACTTATCCCCTAAAATCGACCATCTGTGAGAAACTAAGTGCATCCAACCCTTATATTTCCTATACTGATGGCGTTGAAAGGAGGTAGCTTGTGCAAATTGAAATAAAAATAGATAAGAATTGCATAGAACCAAAAATCGTTATCATGGCGCAAAGCATGACCGAAGATGTAAAACGTATTGTCGATTTGCTTTCCGTCGAAACGCCACAACTTTTGGCCGGTTTCCGCAACGACCAGTTTGAGATTTTGGACCCCACCAAGGTTTTGCGGCTTTACGCCCAGCAAGGCAAGGTTATCGCTGTTACAGAAAATGGTGAGTATACCTTGCGCCAACGCCTGTACGAACTGGAGGAAAAGTTAGAGAAAGATGGTTTCATCCGTATTTCAAACTCGGAAATCATCAACCTCAGAAAAGCGAAGAACTTCGACCTCAGCTTAGCAGGCAGTATTTGTGTGCGATTGTCCGATGGGACGATCACCTATGTTTCACGGCGCTACGTGAGCAAAATTAAACAACTATTAGGAATATAAGGAGTAAAAAATGAATAAAAAATTAACTG
The DNA here is from genome assembly GCA_964612325.1 of uncultured Anaerolineaceae bacterium. Lineage (GTDB taxonomy): Bacteria > Chloroflexota > Anaerolineae > Anaerolineales > Anaerolineaceae > Mesolinea. The sequence continues at coordinate 342 of CAZTEP010000365.1, read as the reverse complement.
CATTGGCAAGAGGTCTTTTGGGTATCCCACTGGGCATCGCGATTGGCTACATTGTTACCTTGATTATCTCAATGATTCATGGCAATGGTGAATATCTTAGTGCAAGACCTGAACTAATCACCGAGATGGGCAATGAGATCAACGCGGTACTTCTGCAAACAGGTTTGAGTGCCTTGATTGGTATGGCCTTTGCTGCGGGATCCGTGATTTGGGAAATGGAAGACTGGAGCCTTGCCAAACAGACCGGTATTTACTTTTTGGTAACCGCGTTGGTCATGTTGCCTGTTGCCTGGTTCGCGCGCTGGACTGAGCGCAGTTTCAAGGGCATTGCTATTTACTTTG
>CAZTEP010000364.1:0-1775 GCA_964612325.1 uncultured Anaerolineaceae bacterium | reverse complement strand
TTAAGTCAGAAGAATTGCGCTGGTATTTAGGCATCCTTTTTGGAGCGGTTATATTAATTTCTGTCAGTGTATATCCTCTCTACAGTAATATTAAAACCATGTTCCAGGATGTGTTTTTTACGACAAGTTCGATTATGACCACAACCGCTTACACAACGGTTGATTTTAGACAGTGGCCAATGTTTTCTCATATCGTTTTGTTGTTTTTGATGTTTTCTGGAGGGATGTCTGGCTCAACAGCTTCAGGACTTAAAGTCGCGCGGATTATGATGTTTGGAAAGTCAATTAAACAAGAATTACGGCGAATGATTTCACCCGAACGCGCTGTTCCGATTGTGATTGAAGGCAAACCTGTGAACTCGATTAATCAGCGCAGTACAACTTTTTACATCATTACTTATTTGTTCGTTTTCTTGATATTGCTGGCATTGATTAGCATTGACACGAAGAATTTCAACGGCGCGTTTAATGCGGTCATCGCGACTTTAAATAATATTGGTCATGGTCTTGATTTATTGGGACCTTCGTTGCCATACAGTGAATTAAGCGCGCCAACAAAATTATTGATGTGTTTGGCAATGATTATGGGTAGGCTGGAAATTTATCCTGTTTTATTATTGTTTTTCCCAGCAACATGGCGTAAGACATAGGTTTTTTTGTGCGTTAGTTGTAAGGCTAAAGCACTTTTAAAGTATTATATTCGGTCATTCAGAATAGTCTTATAAAGTTAAGATTACCTGAGATTGAAAAGGAGTTGTGATGACTAACCCTCAACTTTTAGCCATTGATCTTGGCACACAATCATGTCGTGCATTGGTTTTTGACGCGACAGGCAATCTCATTGCGAAGTCGCAAATTCCAATAGAATTGTTTAAAAGTCCCGAACCGGGATGGGCCGAACAAGACCCAGAGCTTTTTTGGCAAGTTGTTTGTGAAGCTTGTCAGGCTTTATGGTTGATGCCAGGCGTAAGAAAAGATGCTATTTTAGGCGTTTCTACTACTACTCAGCGTTCCACCATCATTAATTTAGATAAAGAGCTCAAACCCTTGAGGCCGGCTATTCACTGGTCGGATCAACGACGCACCCCGAATCTGAAACCAATAGGTGGTTTTTGGGGCCTGGCTTTTGCTGTTTCGGGTATGAAAGATACAGTCTCGTATCTGATGGCTGAGGCTGAGGCAAATTGGATTAGAAGATATCAACCTGAAATCTGGGAAAAGACCTATAAATATATGTTGTTATCTGGCTATTTGCACTATCGGTTTACCGGAGAACTGGTCGAATCGGTGGGGAATATGGCTACGTATATGCCGTTTGACTACAAACGCCAAACCTGGTCGAAAGATAGCGATTGGAAGTGGAAAGCGGTTCCAATTGAAAGAGAGAAATTAATGCCATTGGTGCCACCGAGTACTTTAATTGGAAAAGTCAGCAAAGAAGCCGCGGAGGCAACGGGGATTCCAGAAGGTCTACCATTTTATGTGGCAGCATCTGATAAGGCATGCGAGGTGATAGGCGCGGGTTGTGTGGAACCTAATATTGCCTGTTTGAGTTTTGGCACAACTGCCACAATCAACACAACTCATTATAAATACGTGGAAGCGGTTCCTTTGCTTCCGCCATATCCAGCAGCCATTCCAAATGCCTATTCTCTGGAAATTCAACTTTACCGCGGATTTTGGTTGGTCTCCTGGTTCAAACGGGAGTTTGGTGAGAGTGAGCAACGTCTTGCACGTAAACGAGGCGTCCCCACAGAGGCTCTTTTCGATAATCT
>CAZTEP010000363.1:0-1779 GCA_964612325.1 uncultured Anaerolineaceae bacterium | reverse complement strand
ATTGAGAGTTTGCTGCGAGAGACAGAATCTGCGGAGGAAATGGGCAGGCGGGCCAGGATGAGAGCAGAAGCTCAGTTTAACAAAGAAAATTGTTTATCGGATCAACTGCATTACTATGAGGGATTGATGAGGGACAGGCAGGCATGAAAATCGCTTTTGTGAGTTATTCATATTGGCCACCTCACTTCGGAGGAGAATTATTGCATTCAATCCAACGCTTCAAAGGTCTTACAGAGAGGGGACATAAGGTTAAGGTGTTTACATCGGGAATTCCTAATTTGGCTTCCGAAGAAATTATAGATGGGTTAGAAATTTATCGGTCTCCGATTGTGCATCATTCTCGGTTGGGTAGAGGCTTTCGTCGTATTCTATTTCCTTATTGGGTAAGACGAAAGTTGAAGCAGTACAAACCAGAAGTCATTCATTATGGTGGTATCGGTGGTATTGGTCCAATCAACAATTGGTTTGGATACACACTTATTAACCGATGGGCTGAATTCAATAACGCAAAGACGGTTACTGTTCATAGTTTGGCAGACAACGATTCAGAGGCTTTTTCTGAAAGAGGATGGCATGCGTGTTGGCGTAATCAGTCTTTTGACAAATTAAATAAAATTGTTTCTGTAAGCCCTTTGTTAAATCAAGGTGTTAATACGGTTTTTCCTAATAAAACAGCCCTGATCACCTATGGGATAAGAGACGATTTGTTTGTGCCGCTTTCGGATGAAAGACGTCAGAACGTGCGTCAAAAACATGAAGTAGAAAATGATGAAGTTGTTTTCAGCTTTTTGGGAACGGTAGATGAACGAAAGGGTTTTGATCTATTGCTCGAAGGTTTTTCAAATTTGAGTCAAGAAAATGAAAAAATAAAATTATGGGTTATCGGTCCATATACTAAAGAAGATAACCAAAATATTTCAGGATTAAGCAAAAATTTTTTTGATCAGTTATTAAACACTAATAACAGAATTCGTTTTTTGGGTAGAATTGATGATAGATCTTATTTGGCTGACCTTTTAGGTTCATCGGATGTTTTTGTTTTCCCGAGTAGACGGGAAGGCTTTGGTCTGGCACCTGTGGAAGCAATGGCGGCAGGGGTTCCAGTGATAATATCACGAATTGAAGGAGTGACAGATCTTGCAAATGTGGAGGGGGAGACAGGGTTCTACATTGATGTGGGTGATGTCCCTGCTTTGATCGAGGCGATGAGAAAACTATCTAATGATCGCGAGCTGCGTGAAAAGATGGGAAAAGCAGCTCACAAAAGAGCTGTGGAACATTTCGGTTGGCAGGCGCACATTGATCGTTGGGAGCAGCTTTATTTGGATTTAGTTAACAAGGGAAATTGAATAGCATATATGCGGCTGGCAATTGCAAGGATCGTAAAGCAAAAAAATAAAAAGGAAGAACAAGCGGTTGAGCTGATCACCCGTTATCCAGCTTACCTATACTCTCTCTTTTATGTATTTGGGCTTTATCTTGTCTTGCCCTTGTTTGATATTCCCTTACTCGGGCTCTCAATTTCGGCACCGCTTTTCTTTGTTATCGCCGCCACCGTTATTTTTAAGCCAGTGCGGCCTTGGTTCAACGAGCATCGAGGTTGGATTATTTTGAGCTTGACCATTTGGTTAGCGGTGGCACTTTCTACAATCATTAATGAGATGTTGGCTGGTGGTTCGTTTAACCGTACGGGAATGATCTCATTAGTTCAATATGCATATTGGCTTTTGGTTTTTGTGATTTGTGTGTTGAGCCTATAGACATAAAGAGATTGGAAGA
>CAZTEP010000362.1:0-1781 GCA_964612325.1 uncultured Anaerolineaceae bacterium | reverse complement strand
TTTTACTTTAACATATAAATTACTTTTTAGATAATCACAGATTAAATAGTTTTATTTTTTTGCAAATGTAAATTTTCGAAAGCCTTTAGTTTTTTATAACTATGGTAAAATATAAACTCACTTTACGTATATATTTTACCATAGAATAAACCAATAGATACAAATAATATTTTCATTGTCCTCACTTAAAATTCTATCGCATTAATAAGTTTGGTACGGCCATACTAATACTTGGAATCAAAGCAACAAGAAAAATTACTATCGTAAACATAATAATAAAAGGCCACATTTCTTTTAATAAATCACCCATCTTTACTTTGCCTACTGCAGCTGCTACATAAATTGTCACACCCACTGGTGGTGTTATTCCACCTAATACAAATGTTAATACCATCACTATAGCAAAGTGTATTGGATCTAATCCAATATTTGCTGCTACTGGAGCAAATATTGGTACCATAATTATTGCTGCAGCTGTAGTATCCATAAAACATCCAATAATAATCATTATTATTATCATAAGTATGTATACAACATAGTCATTACTGAATGTCCCAAGAATATTAGAAATTGCTTGAGGAAAACCTTCCTTTGCTAATATCCACGAAAAAGCCATTGCTGTCGCTACAATCATCATGCTCATACCTGTAGTTTTTGCACTATTAATTATCGTGTCTTTTAAGTCATCTATATTGAAATCTTTATATAGGAAAACTCCAATAAATAAACCATATAGTGCTGCTATTGCTCCTGCTTCAGTTGCTGTAAAAAAGCCAGTTAGTATTCCACCCATAATAATAAGTGGCATAATAAGAGCTGGTATAGCATCAAGAAAGCTTTTCCATAGATATCCCCAACTAAATTCAATTTTAGTCCCATCATATAGTTCTGGATTTTTTTTAGCTTTATAGTATCCATATATCATTTGAGAAATTCCAATGATAATTCCTGGCACAACTCCAGATAAAAACAACCGTCCAATTGAGATTCCAGTTATGGAACCATATAAAATCATTAAAATACTCGGTGGTATAATAGAACCAATTGTAGCACTGGCAGCTGTAATCGCTGTTGCATAAGGTCTACTATAACCAGCTTCATGCATTGCTGGAATAATCATGGTACCTTCAGATGCAACGTCTGCCGTTGTCGAACCAGAAATACCAGCCATAAACATACTTGCTACAACATTTACATGATAAAGTCCACCAGGTATAAATCCTAAAAACGCTTGACTAAAATTCATTATTCTACGAGTAACCCCACACTTATTCATTATTTCTCCACAAAATATATATAGTGGAATTGCCATTAGCGTAAAAGAATCAGAACCTGCGAACATACGTTGTGGTATTACAATAATATTCATTCCATTTAATAATACATATGCTAATGCAGCTAAGCCTAAACAAAAACATACGGCAACACCAAAAATTAATAACATAAAGAATATAATTATTATAATTCCCATACTATTATCTTGCCTCCTCTTTTTCACCGCTAATCCCAAGAATTTGGATCAATAGCTCAATAAACATGCCAATCCCTCCTAGCGGTAATGATGCATACGGTATTGCCATTGACAGGCCCATTGCAGAAGATTTAACATCAACATTCAATATAACTAACCGTATACTAGCTATAACAAACACAGCTAAAAAAAACAAGACTAATAAGTACATAGCAAATACGATTTTATCTCTTATTTTTGTTGAAAATGATTCAACAATAAACTCCATTCCAATAGATCGGAAGAGCACACGTCTGAACTCCAGTCACTC
>CAZTEP010000361.1:0-1784 GCA_964612325.1 uncultured Anaerolineaceae bacterium | reverse complement strand
AGACCATCTGATGCTGAATCTACATTTGTAGAGAAGGAACACGAGACGGTTTGAGGGCAGAATCCTCAGAAGGGAGCTTGACTATGGGAGAACTCCGGCTATACTTTTCAGATTTCTTTGGTATAGATGCAGATATCATTGAATCATATGGTGCGGTCAATGTGTCGCTGATCAACGATTTGCCGCTCTTTATCGACCCATTTCTGTTATTCAACAGCGAAAACGAACGCTACCAAAAAATACATGGTGGCATGATCGATTATCTGTTGTTCTTGCAGGAACAAGCAGAAAAGTATCCTCAGCCTCCGCCGGGATTCATTTCAATTTGGTATCGTTTTCCAGAAGTGAAGCAGACGTGGTTAGGTTTTAGCTTAGACGGCAATGCCGGACGCGGTTTAGGCTTGGATTTTGCACGCAATCTGCATCGAGGACTACAAACGATCTTTAAAGACTTCGGAAAGGAAACGATAACACGCAGTTCTCATTTAGAGAAGCTATGTCTTATCAGCCCATTGGTTGGAAGAGATAAAATCAGCGACTTTGCAACAAATTTTGCAAAGGAGTTTTTACTGGAATATACTGAATCATTTGCTAAAGAGTACCTTGAACCAACTCAATGTGCCACTTTTATGGTGCAGAAAGTAGCTTTCAACTATAATACAAAAACTTGGGCGTCACGGGCGTTCTATCTGCCATGCTATAACGGTGACTACGTTTTGCTGACACCCCGCGACCTTTTAACACGAGATGATACCTTTATCAACAGACCTGATATGGTAAGCAGCCTCCAATTTATTGTCCCTGCCATAGAGGACGCTAGTTTGAGATTCGCTTTAAATCAATACCTCACAGAGGTGCTCCCCAAGAAGAAAAAGGAAATGTCAAGGACGGAGAAAGATAAAGCAGCAACCTCAATTATTGCCGCACATCCTGAACTGATTGACTATTACATTAAGTATAAAGAGGAAAAAGAGGATGAGGCCTCTTCTATTAGCAAGCAGGTCGTAGAAGAGGTTATTCAGCTTTTTAACGTTCAGCTTCAGGAATTAGCTAAACTATTGTTTTCTAGAACAGCGTTTTACACCATTGAGCCAGATTCCCATTCTGAGGCAAGAAAGCGCGTACTATTCCTAAAGAGCGTTATTGAGGACATGGATGGATATCGTGTTTTTTATGTTAATGGCAAACCAATCAACCGCGAAACAACGTTGCACATTATGTATCGGCTTGTATGGTATGCTACAGAGTATGATGTCAATCGAGAGGTGAATAATGGACGCGGTGCCGTTGACTTCAAGATTTCTAAAGGGGCGAAGGATGCTTCACTGGTAGAATTCAAGCTTGCCTCTAACGGGAAATTAAAGAAAAATCTAGCTAATCAAGTAGAAATCTATAAAAAAGCTAGCGGAACAGACAGGGCTATTAAGGTCATTTTGTATTTTACCGCAGCCGAGTACGAAAAGGTTATTGGAATTCTAAATGAACTCGGGTTACAAGGATGTGAGGACATAATTCTTATTGATGCGACTGCAAACAAACCGTCCGCATCAAACGCATAATTGTATCAATCATCGGGTGCAATGCCATTTGATGAACGGTCGTAAATCGAACCCCCGTGTCCGATCGCGACCGTTCGTCTATTTGATTTTCGTAGATGAATAGGGCGGTTTATTGGCTCTATGTCAATAGTTGGGGTAGAGCATAAACTAAGGGAGGCAGCGAGGTCATTCGTTCAAGCGGCGGATGACCTCGTTCCATGGAAGGTCAGAAGGATACGACATTTG
>CAZTEP010000360.1:0-1784 GCA_964612325.1 uncultured Anaerolineaceae bacterium | reverse complement strand
CGGCGGCGGAAACGCCCCACTTTTCTTCCAACATTTTAACTAATTCAGCAGCTTCCAGAACAGAGAGTTTGCTCAGTTCTTCAACTAATTTTTCCATATCAGCCATTTTATTTTTCTCCTATATTATTTTAGCTTTTATTATCTTTTTGTCTCGCAGCAGCGAGTTTGTTTCTTCTTTAGATCATCCGATCTTTTAATCAATTTGTTATGCAGCCGAGGGCTGTTTTTCACTGTTTGCTTTAATCACCGCGGCTAAGCCACGAGCAGGTTCAGCAAGCGTGCGCACCAGTTGACTGGCAGGCGCTAACAAAGTACCCATGAGCATCGCGCGCATAACGGGCAATGTGGGCAGATCGGCCAAAGCTTTCACCTGTTGTACAGTGAGGCTGGCCTTATCGAGATAACCACTGCGAAGTTTGAATGTTTCGCGGCCTTTCAAAATTTCCTGAATGGCTTTTGCCACTGAGGGAGCATCTTCAAAAGCAAACACAACCACATTGTTACCTTCCCAGAAGTTTTCGTCGTAACGATAACCTTTTTCATCCAAAACGCGTTTGAACAATCGGTTTTTGACAACGTGCAAGGTTCCATCGTTTTCACGAAGCTTCGCGCGTGCTTCACTAACTGTCGCCATGTTCATTTTGCTGTATTCAAGCACAAAGACGCCTTTGCTCTTGTCAATCCATTCAGAATACTGGGCGACAATTTGTCGTTTTTCTTGTTTAGTAAACGCCAATCTTACGTTCCTCCTTCCATCCAAAATAAAAATCTCTTTCCGTTTTATTCCCACGGAAAGAGATTCAAGAATTTTGTTCCAGAATGGTATTTATTCGAACCTCCACCTCGGCGGGAAATTAAGCCGTTAACGGCACCAGCTTTCTTTAGCAGAGCTAATATTCAATTGTTCAGTGGGTAGTATACCACAATTGCGAAATACTACCCACAATTTCCACAAACTAAAGTTGTGACGGTTTCATGCTTGTTGCCGAGGCAACATCGACCCGAACACCAGGACCCATCGTAGAGGCCAGGGCAACCCGGCGGATGAAAGCACCTTTCGCGCCAGAAGGTCGCGCGCGCACGATGGCATTCATCAAAGCGGCCATGTTGTCATACAAAGTATCTGCACTAAATGAAACTTTGCCAATTGGCACGTGAATGTTGGCGGATTTATCTAAGCGGAATTCAACCCGACCAGCTTTTGCCAGGCGAATAGCTTCAGAAATATCTCCTGGTTGCACAACGGTTCCAGCTTTGGGGTTTGGCATCAAGTTGCGCGGACCTAAAATACGACCCAAGCGACCAACCTTGCCCATCATGTCCATGGTACCCACAGCGACATCAAAGTCGGTGTAGCCACCCTGGATGCGAGCTAAATCTTCATCGGTTTCTGCCACAAATTCAGCGCCGGCTTCGCGGGCCGCAGCAGCGGCTTCACCTTGAGCAAAGACCAAAACGCGCACTTCCTTACCCAAACCATGGGGTAAAACAACGGTATCGCGAATTTGCTGGTCAGCCTGGCGTGGGTCCAAACCAGTGCGAATGTGAACTTCAACAGTTTCATCAAACTTGGCGAAAGCCAATTGTTTGACAAGTTCAAGCCCTTCTTTGGGCTCATAGGCTTTTTCTGCCTCAATTTGCTTTACAGCATTTACAAAATTTTTGCCTTTTTTAGACATGAATACTCCTCGGTGGTCATAACGGGCTAATGCCCTCCCACACTGACTAAATAATCTTACTTGTCAACTACCGTGATACCCATGTTGCGGGCAGTACCTTCAAGT
>CAZTEP010000359.1:0-1796 GCA_964612325.1 uncultured Anaerolineaceae bacterium | reverse complement strand
TATGGAAAAAAACTGTATTAAGGTCGATGAGATCCGTGAGAGGGTTTGTGTTGATGCAGTACAGGTTTTGACCGAATCCGATATTCTGAAAGCGTATACTTTCAAGCGAAACTTGATGACCATGCAATTTCCCCATTGGGTGGTGTTTATTCAGTCTTTGTTAGAGGCACAATTCGACCCACAAATGATTTATCGTTCTGGCTTTACTATTCACACAACACTGGACCCGGATTTTCAGCGTGAGGCAGAACTGGCAGTGAAAGAACAACTGGCACAAATGACAGAAAAAAATGCCACGAATGGCGCTGTTATCGTCATGAATCCCAAAACCGGCGAAATCTTATCGATGGTTGGTTCGGCTGATTTTTATGACGCGAGTATCAGCGGGCAAGTGAATATGGCGCTTAGCAATAGCCGTCAACCCGGTTCGGCCATTAAGCCTTTCACTTATCTGGCAGCTTTCGAAAAGGACTGGACACCGGCGACTTTGGTCTGGGATGTGCCTACAAAGTTCAGACCGTCTTTAGACCCACATGACACAAACCCGGATTATGAACCCCGCAACTATGATGGCCGATTCCGTGGGCCAGTGACGGTGCGTGATTCTTTGGCAAATTCCTATAATATTCCGGTTGTGAAAGCTTTGGAGTATGTTCATATTTATGATGACCCAGAGACCCCTCAAGAAGATGGCTTTATCAATTTGGCAAAACGTTTAGGCATCACGACACTTAACAGGCCGGATTATGGTCTGTCGCTTACTTTGGGTGGGGGCGAGGTGAGCTTGATGGAGCTTTCTGGCGCGTATCAGGTTTTGGCAAACGAAGGTCGAAAGGTCGAACCAGTTGCTATCACAAAGGTGCTTGATCACACAGGGCGATTAGTTTATGAATATCAGCCGACCGCGGGTGCTCAGATTGTGCGCCAGGCGCATGCTTATTTGTTAAGCTCGATTATGTCGGATAACATCGCCAGAATCCCTATGTTTGGCAGTAATTCACCACTCAATTTACCCTTCCCTGCGGCTGTTAAAACAGGCACAACGAATGATTTCAGGGATAACTGGACGATGGGTTACACGCCAGATTTGTTAGTGGGGGTATGGGTGGGAAATGCAGATTACAGTCCGATGGTGAACACAACAGGTGTTGATGGTGCCGCGCCGATTTGGAACCGCTTGATGCGATATGGCGTAGATCATCTCTTTGGGGGTGTTTCAAGCAGTTTTGCCAGACCCAATGATGTTGTGGATCGGGTCATTTGTAGTGTTTCTGGCGCAGAGCCGAGCGAATACTGTCCGAGTCATAAAACTGAAATCTTCGCATCAGATCAGCTGCCTTTACCGAAAGACCAGGATTTATGGGTGCGTGCTAACATCGATTCATGGAATAATATGCGCTCTTCGCCGGCTTGTTCGGAATTTAATAAAGAGGCTTTGGCGATTAATGTAAGTGATAAATTCGCCATTGAATGGCTGGGAACAGATAAAGGCCGTGAATGGGCAACGAGTGTTGGTTTTCCGGATCCATTGGTTATTTTGCCTGAACGTGATTGTCGGGCGGATGATCCGAGGCCAATTATTAATCTGGTTGGTATTTATGATGGTGGCACCGTTACTGAAAATCCTCTAAAAATTGCCGGTGTTATTGACGCGACAGCAAATTTCAAACAGTTCATCATTCATTGGGGTATTGGTGAGGAGCCAAGTCAATGGATACGCTTGAGTGAAGACTGGTCTACCGTGCCAGTACGTTCTGAGGATTTGATATTGGAATGGGATCTTTCTGAGATCGACG
>CAZTEP010000358.1:0-1801 GCA_964612325.1 uncultured Anaerolineaceae bacterium | reverse complement strand
AATATGTATAAAGGTCTCATTAAATTAATTATTTTTATGCTCAAATAGTGAGGGGTATAATGAAAAGAATTCAGGTCCTTATAATATTGCTGATAATTTTTGCTTTACAGGATTCTCAGGCACAGTTGAAAAAAGTTGAAAGAGCATATGAGTCTTTTCAGGCAGGTGAATATTATAAAGCTATTGATCACTTCAAGGTTGCATATTCCAAGACAAGTAAGAAAGACAAGGAAAACCGTGCAGAGCTTGTTTTTATGATAGGGGAATGTTACCGTCTTATCAACGATCCCAAAAATGCCGAGACCTGGTATAAGCAGGCAATAAGATCATCAAACTCAAAGCCGGAAGCACAGTTCTGGCTTGCTGAGTCACTAAAAAAGAGTGGCAAATACCAGAATGCAATTGACGAGTTTAAAAAATATAAACAGATAGCCCAGACAGATGCCAGGGCTGATCAGGAAATAAGAGCCTGTGAACTTGCTCTTGAGTGGCAGCGAGATCCTGAATTATATAAGGTTGAAGAAATAAGGGATCTTAATTCGAGGGAATCGGATTTCAGTCCGGCCTATGGGCGTGATGATTTTGGTGTTGTACTATTTACGTCATCACGCGATGATGCTTTAGGAAACAAAACGCATGGAGCGACAGGTCAGGGTTTTACCGATATCTTTGAAAGTCGTCTTGATAAGAAATCAAAATGGAGCATACCTGTCCCTGTTGATGTTATAAACAGCGAAGCTGAAGAAGGGACTCCCTTTATTACAAGTGATTTTAAGGAGCTTTATTTTACCCGGTGTGAGGCAGGTAAGCGTGAACAGAAAGGATGCATGATAATGCTATCGAAGAGGACCGGAGACAAATGGGGCGAACCAAAGAATATAGGGATCCTTCCTGATTCGCTTGTGGCTGCGCATCCGGCTTTATCGCCTGATGGTACAACCTTGTATTTTGTTTCAGATATTCCGGGCGGTTCAGGCGGCAAGGATATCTGGATGGTATCAAGGGCTTCAACCGGCGATGCATGGTCTAATCCCCGGAACCTTGGTCCTGATATTAATACTCCCGGGAATGAGGTCTTCCCGTATGTAAGGAATGATGGAACACTCTATTTCTCTTCGGATGGACATATTGGGATGGGAGGACTTGATATTTTCAAAGCTGTGCCGCAATCTGATGGCTCTTGGATTGTAACAAACATGAAGCCTCCGATAAATAGCTTTTCCGATGATTTCGGGATCGTTTTTGAAGGAAATGCCGAGCGTGGTATTTTCAGTTCTGCAAGAAAAGGCAGAGGCAATGATGATCTCTATTCTTTCGAACTGCCACCTCTGTTATTCAGTGTCACGGGTCTTGTTAAAGATGAAAAATCAGGAGCTCCCATTGCGGCTTCAACTATCCAGCTGATTGCAAGTGACGGATCAAACCTCCAGGCTGAGACAGGCAACAGCGGCGATTTCAGGTTTGAACTTAAACCGGATGTAGATTATATTTTCCTGGCTTCTAAAAGAGGATACCTTAACGGGAAAGAAAGAGAGACAACGAAGGGTCAGGAGAAGAGCCGCGAATTTATGGTGACGATCCTGCTTACAGCTATCGACAGGCCTATAGAATTACCCAATATATTTTACGATTTTAATAAATGGGATCTTCGACCGGAATCTATGGTTTCACTTGACAGACTCGTAGAGACACTTAACGATAATCCCAATATTACTATTGAGCTGATGTCTCATACCGACTCGCGTGATACGGAAGAATTTAATTTTGACCTTTCCCAGAAACGTGCACAATCAGTTATTCA
>CAZTEP010000357.1:0-1805 GCA_964612325.1 uncultured Anaerolineaceae bacterium | reverse complement strand
AGTGGCAATATTTTAGTAAGACAACATGGTACCAAAGTTCATCCTGGATGGAATGTTGGTTTGGGTCGTGACTACACTTTGTTTGCAACCATGGATGGCTTTGTTAAATACGAAACCATGCCCACCGGACGCAAAAAGGTGCATGTTTACGAAACGCCTGAAGGACCAGTAAGAGGCTAATCATGAAAAAGAATATTCAACCAAAGTATTATTCAAACGCGAAAGTTTCCTGCGCGTCTTGTGGCGCTGAATGGGAAACCGGTTCAACTGTTCCTGAACTGAGAACCGAGGTTTGTTCAAATTGTCATCCCTTCTATACGGGACAACAGGCACGTATCCTTGACCGTGAAGGCCAGGTGGAACGCTTCTACAAACGCTTGCAAGGCAGACAGGAAGCTGTTGAAGCCCGACGTGCTCAGAGTGAAGCCAAAACTTCTCCTGATCGTCCTTTGACCGATTTGAATATCAATGCCAAAGCCATTAACGCATTAAACAGAGCTGATTTAAATCTCGTCGGTGACGTTTTGAAAGCGCTTGAAGGTGGCGAGAAAGCATTGTTGGAAATCGAAGGTTTTGGCCGAAAGTCGCTCATCGATCTAAAGAAAGAACTGCGCCGCATGGGTTACGAACTTCCTGCAGCTGCTGAAGATATTCAGCTTTAGGTCTTAGTAAACTCAATCAAAACAGGCTTTATAAAAATAAGGCCTGTTTTTTTGTATTAAACTTTGCCAATTTGGCTGAAAGATATATACTTTAAGCATCACATAATTTGGAGGACTTATGGTTCAATCTTATGGAAGCGTTGAAGTAATAACGGGGTCAATGTTCTGTGGTAAAACCGAAGAGTTGATTCGACGCTTGCGACGTGCTACTATCGCGAAGCAAAAAGTAATGGTTTTTAAACCCGTAATTGATGAGCGATATGCTTTCAATAAGGTTACATCACATTCAGGCGCGGATTATGAGGCTATTCCAATCAACCACTCAAGTGAAGTTTTTGAGTTTCTAACCGATGATATTAATGTGGTTGGTGTTGATGAAGCGCAGTTTTTTGATGATGGAATTGTGGATGTTGTTCAGAGCCTGGCAGATCGGGGTGTGCGTGTCATAGTGACCGGTTTGGACACCGATTTCCGGGGAGAACCTTTTGCCTGTATGCCAACCATGATTGTAAAAGCAGATAAAGTCGATAAGCTTGAAGCGATATGTATCCAATGTGGAGAGCCAGCCACGCGTACTCAACGATTGGTGAACGGTTCGCCTGCGAATTATCATGACCCGATTGTGATAGTTGGCGCGGCGGAGATGTATGAGGCGCGATGCAGGCATTGTCATGAGGTTCCTGGAAAAGGAGATAAATAATGGCTGTTCAACACTGGCAGGATTTTATAAAAAAAGAGCTGGTTTCTGAAGAAAATCTTCAGGCGCGCATCAAGGAGATGGGCGCGGAAATTACCCGCGATTTTGAAGGCAAGGATCTCCTGGTGATAAGTATTTTACGCGGTGGCGTGATGATTACAGCTGACTTAATTCGCCATATTCATTTGCCTTTGGCGGTGGAATTCATGGCGGTGGCATCTTACGAACAAGGCATGCGCCAAAGTGATGGTGATGTGCGCATTACACTTGACCTGCGCACACCGATAAAAGGCCGGCATGTCTTAATTGTTGAAGACATTATTGATAGTGGAAACACTTTGTCTTCGGTTATAGAACTGTTGCAAACGCGTAACCCGGCTTCATTAACTATTTGTACTTTGTTGGATAAATACCAACGCCATTCTTTTTTATCTCAATTGATATTT
>CAZTEP010000356.1:0-1822 GCA_964612325.1 uncultured Anaerolineaceae bacterium | reverse complement strand
TCGTAGGTTTCAAGGTCCAGGGCGGCGATGAGGCCGGTTTGGATTTTGTCGCCAACGGTGCGTTCCACAAGCATAAAGCCTTTGTACGGTGTAAAGACACCTTCTGCCACGTAGTCGCGCATAGCCTGGTGTGAAGTTTTGATGAGTTCAGGTGCTTCAGGCTTTTCAAGCCAGGCTTCAGGCAGGATGAGCTTGAAAGTGGAGGGGGCATCACCCACGGTCTCGCGAACGCGTTCCCAGTATTCTGGCTGGGAGGTGAACTGGTCACAGGCGATGACTGCCCATTTGTGCATGTCGATGGTTGGATTGGGGAGAAGAAGATCGGGGACTTGTACGCCAATTTTATCTGCAGTTTTCATAAACGATTCCCTTCTGGTATTTTTCTTTTATTGTATCAAAGGAATGGAGTTTTTGGGATGCTTCTGACAATGGCCTTGTATTAGCTAACATTTTTGTGTTTAAGTGACTCTAAAAACAACCAAAATCTCATTAAAGCAATAGCCCCAGTAATAACCGGAGCTATTGGTGGAGAGATGAAAAATCAGGAAAATATCATTGTTTTTCAGGTAAATAAACAAAGCCAAACGCGCCAGGTCCAACATGCACACCGATAACCGGGCTGATGTAACTGGTAATAAGTTCATTGATTTGGAAAAGTTTATTTGAATCACCTTCAAGTTGTTTAAGGTCAGAATCACTCGTTACCGCTAAACCCAAGTAATCAATCTTCCCATTTTTGCCGAGTTCTTTTCTGACAATCTCGTAAATGGTTTTGGTCGCTTTCTTAAAAGTACGTACTTTGCCAACAGGTTTGATGATGCCTTCGTCAATGGTTAGGATGGGTTTCAGGTCGAGCGCGGTCCCCAAAAATCGAGCCGCGCCACCGATTCTGCCACCGCGATGCAAAAACTCGAGCGTATCAAGCGCGAAATAAGTTTTTACGCGCGCACAAGCATCCGTGGCGATGTTTTCCACTTCAAGTAGGGTAGCACCTTTTTGGGCAGCTTTTGCCGCGCGTAAGGTTGCCATAGTAAGGGGCATGGATGCCTGACGCGAGTCCATTACGGAGATTTTCTTACCCGGAAAATGGGCTAAAGCTTGGCGGGCGGAATCGTATGTGCCAGAAATGCCGGCTGAGATTAATAGGGCGAAAACATTGTAACCTTTGGTGAGAAGGTCATCATAGGCTCTCGCGAAATCGCCAGTACTGGGTTGGGAGGTAGTTGGCAGGGTTTTCGACTTGGTCAGGCGGGAATAAAAATCCTGATAAGAAAGGTCAACGCCATCGCGCAAGGTTTCCCCATCCCAGTTGACGGAAAGGGGGACAACAGTAATATTAAGTGCCGCGGCAAGTTCTGGAGGAATGGCGGCGGTAGAATCGGTAATGATTCCAACTTTTGACATTATAAACCTCTTTTCTAAATAATATATAGAACACAAAAGCAGTCTGATGGTTTCGTGTTTTTTATGTTTAACTGGAAACAGATATTGGAAAACACTTTCAAACTTGGATATGCTTGTGAGTAAAACCAATTATGTGTTGCGTATTATTCAATTAAAAATCGTCTATTATTCGCATGAAAAGGTGAAATAAGGTATTATTTGAAGGCATAAACAGCTTGGAGATACTATGTTTGAGAACCTATCAGATCGATTAACTTCAGTTTTTAATAATCTACGCCGTCGAGGCAAGCTAAGCGAAAAGGATGTTGAAACTGCTTTACGTGAGGTGCGCCTGGCATTGCTGGAAGCGGATGTAAACTATGGCGTGGTGCGCTCGTTTACCAACCGCGTTAAGGAACGCGCCATTGGCGCTGAAGTC
>CAZTEP010000355.1:0-1823 GCA_964612325.1 uncultured Anaerolineaceae bacterium | reverse complement strand
ATCGCCGCCGAAAAATGGCTCAGAGGAAAAGCCAAGGCAAGGGCTGATTGGGGCTAAGGATGCGTTGTTCGTAACAAACCATCTTTTGACCCCTTCACTTATAATCATTAGGTCATCTATACAAGTGATACAAAAAGATAAATTGTTTTAAATCTCCGAATCGCTATAATACATGTAAACAATCAACCCAACCATTATAGATTAAGGAGGATTATTATGACTTGTCGCCAGGAAATACTGGAAGCTGCTTCCGAAGTAATGAGGAATTCCGGTAAAGATTATTTCACAGTGTCTGATGTAATTTACCATATGAATAAAAAGGGCACAACATATAAGGAAAGTACGATCAGAACTCATATTGTTTCCAGCATGTGCAGGAATGCCCCCGCTAACCACATGACCAGATATGATGATTTGTACCGAATTGGGCCTGGAACTTATCGTTTACTTCACGGTACTGATTTAGACAAAAGCAAAACCCCTCCCATTTCCTTTAAAAGAGAAATTGCCATCGATGAGCCACCCTTTAGAAAAAGAATTGATAAAAACAAACAAGATATTAAACAAATTAATGGTAAAGAATTCATAAATAAATTTGGGTTTAGAAATGCTGGCTATTGGGAACTGGTAAATGGATCACTAACGCTAGCCTTGAATAACTACAAAGATGTTGGACCAGCTCTATATGCCTTTGTTTCTGGAAATGAAGTTCTATACATTGGATATACGAAACTCACAGTCAATACACGACTTTCCCAGTATCAGAGTCCCGGACCAAGCCAACGAACGAATATACGCAATAAATCCCATCTGGTTGATCTAATCAAGCAAACAGGGAGTATTGAAATCATGGTTTGTTTTGATGATTCAGTAAGAAACGACGATGAAGTATTCTTTGATAAAGCAGCAGGATACGAAAGCTCCCTCATTGAAATACTATCACCAAAATGGAATCGACGACGCTAAGATAAAGACGGATCGACACTGAACTCTTCCGGGTTCCTTGCATAATAAGGTTCTTGATAAACCATTTTGCCACAAATCAAAAAATGGTTACAATAGGGCAATGCCGAATCTGATTCCTGAAGACCTTGACAAAGCCGCCCAGCGCGGGGAGCCTTCGCACGTCTGGCGTGCCGGGCAGGAGCGCCGCTTTGCCATGCTCAAGAATGCCGCCGGGGAGCGCCTGAATGGGCTGCTGCTGGTGGACGGCAGCGGGGTGGGAACCTATCTCTCCCGCCTTGTCCCCGTTTCCGGTAAAGTTGTTGGCTTTGATATTGAACTGCCTCGCGTGCAGGATTGCCGCGTTTTCAGCCCCAACACCTACTGCGCGGCTGGCGAACATATCCCCCATCCCGAAAATACTTTTGACCTGGTCTTCAGTCACGAAGTGCTTGAGCACGTTCAGGATGACCACCTGGCGATCCAGGAAATGGTGCGCGTGCTCAAACCTGGCGGTCGCATTGTGCTCTTTTGCCCCAACCGCGGCTATCCCTTTGAGACGCACGGGCATTACTGGAAAGGGAAGTATCACTTCGGGAATACGCCGCTGATCAACTGGCTCCCGCGAAAACTGCGCGACAAGCTCGCCCCGCACGTTGAAATCTATACCCGCAAAGACCTGGCGAAACTATTTGAGGATTTACCGGTGCGTTTTATAGAACTGCGCACGATCTTTGGCGCTTACGACAACATCATCGAGCGCCGACCTTCTTTGGGCAAAGCCCTGCGCGCGTTTTTACAATTCCTCGAAAAAACGCCTCTGCAGCGCCTGGGCCTCTCCCACTTTTGGGTGATCGAGAAGACAGCAAAATAGTAGGCCG
>CAZTEP010000354.1:0-1830 GCA_964612325.1 uncultured Anaerolineaceae bacterium | reverse complement strand
TTGCATAAAGCAAAAATGCAGTTTGGGCCAGCTGATATGCGTTTATCAATTTTTTCCCGATTAAAGAAAGCCTGCATTCTTAATCAACATAATACTGAATTAAAGAACCCACATACCTTTGGCAATGTATTTGAACGCCAATTTTTAATTGGCGAATCCGAGAATGTCATGACTATATGCGAACGCCTTAAATATGAAAATTTCATTGAAAATGAAGTCTTAATGTGTACTTTATTAAGCTATTCTGGTCGCGATCGTGCAATGCAACCTGGTTCATACACACTTAAGAACGGTTTAAGTATGTTAGAAATAGCACAACGTATTGGAAACCCAAATTATCGTGACATTCCTTTGAGAGTTTATGCCGGCTGGCGCTTGGAAGAAATTGCTATGGCAATTGATATGCTACCATTCAGATTCTCAGGCCAGGATTTTTTGAACTTTGTAAAAAATACACCAGAGGATTTCAAAAATGTATACGATTTTCTACCCGAAACTGGTTTGGAAGGACTGATTCTTCCTGGTTTGTATTATTTCAAACCTGAAAGTGACATAAATGACGTTATAGAAGTGATGCTTGATATCTTTAATAAACAAGTCACTCAAACTAATCTAAAAAATCAAATAGAAGAAACAGGATTAACCCTTTTACAAGGATTGACCTTGGCTTCAATTATTCAACGCGAAACATTGGCCGATGATGAAATGCCTATGATGGCTTCAGTTTTCTTCAACCGATTGAAATTAGGAATGAAGCTTGAAACAGATGTTACCGTACAATATGCACTCGGTTGGAATGAAACAGAAAACACATGGTGGAAAACGACTCTAACATGGGATGATTTCGCCACTGATTCAGTCTATAATACATATCGCGTTTATGGGTTACCACCCGGACCAATAGGTAGTGCAGGATTGAGTGCAATACAAGCCGTGGCAAATCCTGCAAAATCAAACTATTTGTTTTTTAGAGCGTCATGTGATGGGTCAGGAACACATCAATTCGCAACAACTTATGAAGAACATTTAAATAACGATTGTGATTAAAGAGGATGTATGATTCGTTTAGGTATTGATATTGGTGGTTCAGCAATTAAAGCAGCTCTGGTTGATTTAGAAACAGGAAGCCTTGTATCTGAAAGAATGAGCGTTAAAAACACAATTGAGACCGAACCCTTAATAACAGTTGAGGGAATAAAGAACATCGCGAAACGCTTGAATTACTCTGGACCAATGGGCATAGGGTTTCCAGGCCGCTTAAAAGACAGTACAGTAATGAATGATCCAAATTTGCATCCGAAATGGACAGGAACTCATTTAAAAGATTTCATTTCAGTACATTCAAATCAAAAGGTTGGCATCTTAAATGATGCAGATGCCGCTGCCTTGGCAGAATTAGAGTTTGGAAATAATCAAATAAAAAATACACACAGAGTTGTATTTTTAACATTAGGAACAGGAATTGGTTCTGCTTTTATTTTAAATGGTCAGATCTGGAAAGACACTGAATTAGGACATTTGCTAATAAATGGCGATTCAGCAGAACTTTATGCTGCTGCGTCAATCAAACGCATTGAAAAACTCAGCTGGAAGCAATGGGCAACTCGATTAAATGTTGTTTTAGAACGATATGATTTCTTGTTTAGTCCAGATCTTTTTGTTTTAGGGGGCGCGATAAGTGTAAATTTGCCTCAATTCATAAAGTACTTGTCTTTTTCGCCTGAAAAAGTTATCGCCGCTACCCTGGGAAACGACGCAGGGATAATCGGAGCGGCACTATCGAGTTTAGATATATAAACAACTTTTAAAAGAGAGACTCGTCGTAATCTA
>CAZTEP010000353.1:0-1837 GCA_964612325.1 uncultured Anaerolineaceae bacterium | reverse complement strand
CGCTTTTCATCGGCAAGCCCAACCCGCTGATGATGCGCTCCGCGCTCAACTACATTAACGCTCACTCTGAAGAGTCGATTATGATTGGTGACCGCATGGATACGGATATCCTATCTGGGATTTCATCAGGTTTGGAAACCATCCTGGTGCTTTCTGGTGTAACATCACGTGAAGATGTCGATAAATACTCCTACGCTCCTAATTACATCTTTGATTCTGTTGCTGACATCAACCCCAGCGAACTCGATTAACACGAAATCAAAAAGAGGGCTGGTAGTTCTGGCCCTCTTTCACCATTTATGCCTCTAAATAAACGCGCTAAAAACCCGATTGCCCAAAAGCACACCTCGCCTCGTCATCACGAGATGTTGACCACCAAATAAATCCTGCCACTCAACCAAACCATAAGCAATCAATTCATCAATCTCTTTGCCAAATCGCTCAACCATGTCAATTCCAAAACGCCGATAAAACGCCTTTTCAGACACCCCCTCTAAGGTCATCCTTAGACCTAAAAGCATCATTTCTTTCATTTGTTCATCTTCATCGAGTCGTTCAATTTCCGAAATAGCCGGTCCTAAAACCTCACCCTTCATCAATTTCCACTCATCCATTGAAGCATTCGCCCATCTTTCTCTATGCGCATTAAGCCTTATTTTCAAAACATAATCGCTAATGTCATCTGTGTTACGCCAACGTAAGCCATTTAAACAACCCACCGCAGCAGCGCCAAATCCAAGATAATCCTCTCCACGCCAATACACTTTGTTATGACGGCTTTCCACTGCTTGGTCTTTTGCCCATGAAGAAATTTCATAATGCCAGTAACCAAGACTATCCAGTGTATCTATGGTCATATCATACATATCTGCAACCAAATCATCATCCGGTAAGGATAAATCTCGCCGTTCAATTGCGCGAGTTAACTCTGTACCTTCTTCAAGAATCAAAGAATAGACAGAAAAATGCTCAGCATTTAACTCCACCAGTTTTTCCAAATTCCAACACCAATCTTTCAATGATTGGCCTGGCAAACCAAAAATCATGTCCAAACTTACATTATCAAAACCTGCCTCCCTAACAGCCAAATAAGTCTGGATAGCTTTATCTGCCGTGTGTATTCTGCCCAAAATCGCTAATTCTTCGTCCTCCAAAGATTGAACCCCCATACTCAAACGGTTAACCCCAAGCTTGCGAATGTGTGGAAAATAGCCCTCATCAAAAGCGCCCGGGTTAGCTTCAAGCGTAATTTCCGCTTTATCAGCAATACCAAAGCGTTTATCAACTGCTTCAAGTATCAAGCCAAGCTGTTCCACGCTAAGAAGTGATGGCGTTCCCCCTCCAAAATAAAGGCTTTGCGCATTACCGACTTGATACGGTGAACAAAGTATTTCTTTTTGCAATGCATCCACATAATCTGGTAACATATTTTCTTTGTTGGCATACGTGATAAAATCACAGTAACGGCAACGTTGTTTACAAAAAGGTATATGAATATAAATAGCAGTCATAAAGCTATTTTACTTTGCATACTAACGAAAAGTAAGTTTATGATTTAATTATGGAAATAATATGAAAAAGATTAGTATCGATGAATCCTCATCAAAAAAAAGTGCTGTTTGTTCCGTTTGTGGCACACGTATAAGCGAAAACGCCACACGCTGTTTGGTTTGTGGCACACAACTTAGTTCTGTTAGCAGTCCAGCTAAATCTCGAAACCTTGATTCAAGCAGCTTGCCAGAAATCCGCCTTGGATTGCCAGGTATGATTATTTTAGGTCTGGTGTTCCTTAGATCGGAAGAGCACACGTCTGAACTCCAGTCACTCCGCGAAATCT
>CAZTEP010000352.1:0-1842 GCA_964612325.1 uncultured Anaerolineaceae bacterium | reverse complement strand
ACCCCGGTTTCAAACTTGGTGCAGGAGTGACAGCCAGTGAATACATCAGGCAGGGAATGATCTACCGGCTTATCAACTCCAACTTCGATGAGATTACCGCTGGCAATGCCATGAAATTTGCTTCTGTGGTGAAGGATGATGGTTCGATGGACTTCTCTCAGGTAATGCAATTTGTGGCAGCAGCCAGGGCAGCTGACATATCTGTCTATGGACATACACTCGTCTGGCACGCCCAACAGAACAACAAGTTCCTGAATGGTATCATAGCTGACAAGGAGATCGAAATTGATCCGGGTGATGCCAACTATTGTTTACAGGCAACCACACCACAAGCCAATGCAAATATCTGGGACTGGCAACTAAACTACCAGTTGCCTGTGCCCCTGACCCAGGGAGTGGAATACACATTAAAAATGCGTGTGAAAGCATCCAGCCCGTTTGCCGTCTCTTTCTGGCGGACCGATGGCGCTTCAACAAACTATGGGCCTGATATTGCCTTCGGAACAAACTGGAGCGAATCCACAGTAACCTTTACACCTTCAATGAATGCAACTACACTCCAGTTCAACTTCGGAACTTTTGAGGGCGATCTCTATTTTGATGATATGGAGCTGACCGCCTCAGGATCTGAAGAAAATCTTATTGAAAACGGAGCATTCGACGATGACGTGTTGACAGGCTGGTCAAAACCTGGTTGGCATGCCTATAACTTTAAAATCGCTTCTGTTGCTGGAGGACCTGCAACCTGGTGGACCAACCTTGTGAGCAACAGTGATGTGGAAAGCGGTGACCTCTCCTGCTTCTTTGCCACTGAGGTCAGAGACGGCCCCAGAACTGCCACGGTAGGAGCATCTGGCACCGGCGCCGATGGCGCTGGAAAGGCAATTGTGGTACAGTCAGGCGACAGCCCGGTGAACCCCTGGGATACCCAGTTCTTTATAAAGGTACCTCATGTGTTCGCTGCCGGCGAAGCCTACCGCTTCAGCATGAAGATACGTGCGGAAAAACCTGCCCCTTCAGAGTCACAGGCACATGCACAGCCGGGTCAGTACCTGCACTGGGCAATGGTGGGTAGCCCAAATTTTACAACCGAATGGCAGGAATATAAAAACTCAGGTGTCATCCAGCCATCACAGGACGGAATGAGCACCATTGCTTTTAACCTCGCTGTATTTCAGGAAGCCAATACCTACTATTTCGATGACATCGTTTGGGAAATTGAAGAATCCGGAAACACAATACCGCTTACCCCCGAAGAGAAAGCTGACACCCTCACATGGGCGTTGGACAGGTGGATTGCCGGCATGATGGAGGCTACCAATGGATATGTACTGGCATGGGATGTTGTGAATGAACCCCTCTACGGAGCAGACATTGACGGCGACGGACTCTATGACCTTCAGTCAGCAAATATTATTCCGGAGGCAGAGGCTAAAAACAACTTCTACTGGCAGGACTACCTTGGTGAGAACTATGTGCGTACTGCAGTAGAGCTTGCCCGCACCCACGGGCCGGCGAACATGAAGCTCTTCGTAAATGATTACAACCTGGAATCAGACTGGGATGACAACCAGAAGCTGAAGAGCCTTATCGGTTGGATTGAGAAGTGGGAATCGGATGGCGTGACGGTTATCGACGGCATCGGAACTCAGATGCATATATCCTGCTATATGAATCCGGATATACAGGCCAGCAAGAAAGAACATATAGTAAAGATGTTTGAACTGTTGGCCGGAACCGGCAAGCTGGTCAAGATCACAGAACTGGATATGGGTCTTGTGGATGAAAACGGAAATACGGTTATGACTGAAAACGTGACCGAAGAGCAACACAAGGCCATGG
>CAZTEP010000351.1:0-1845 GCA_964612325.1 uncultured Anaerolineaceae bacterium | reverse complement strand
TCAGACGTGTGCTCTTCCGATCTGTTGTTTCCCTGCTTTGTCCGAAAATACTAACCGAGGTTGTCCTTCAAAATAAATTGAGCCTTCTTCATGCGTTATCACAATTTCAAACACATAAATGTCATTTGCCTTCAATTGCACTTCTCCATTGAATTGAAATGTCAATTCGGCACGGGTGTTTTCAGTATTGGTGTAATTAATATGACCAGCAATTGCATCAACAATGTTGATTTGTTTATCCGATTTTTTTATATTAAGCTGATATTCAAGTTTATCATTCTCTCCGGTATAGACTTCAATGGTCGGAAAATACAAACTCACAAGTTGTGAATCCGTTTCCGCTTGATAAGCAATTTTTAATATTTCCCCTGGATTAAGTTGCTCTCGATATCGATATCCAACCGGATAATTGATTTCTTGTTGTCCGGTTTTCATTTTCAAGTTAATAGGGCCTGGGATATTCTCAATAATCCAATCCGTTGCCTCAACACGAGTAACAGGTCGGGTATAAATACGCGTAAAAGCCCATGCGTAAGCAGCAGTACCTAAAACAGTGATTGCTGCCAAAACAACACCAAATATACGCACCGCTTTTTTGGGAATAGTCCATTCTTTAAATCGAATAATTGCTGGCTCTGCTATAAGTTTATAGATGATCCATCCAGAAATAACAGCTAATAAAGGATAAATTAGCAACAGATAACGCATCGATTTCACCCACGCGAAACCTTGCCAGGCAAAGTATACGGTAGTCCATGCTAAAACAGGCAAGTGGATATACTCTTTGCGTTTAATCATTTTATAGAGCATAACAATTACGCCCAATAATGCTGTTATCGCGAATGGAATGCCCACACCCCATAACACCAGATTTTTTACAGAAAAAGTCAATTCACGCCGTGTCCATTGCAAAGCAGGCGGAAAATCAACCTCACCAGTAGCCTGCCCACGCAATGCTTGCATACTCCCCCACCAGCCTTGATTGATTTTCATGTCAAAGAAACCCGGACCATCAAAAGCATAAGGCTGAAAAAAACGAAAAGTCAAAAAGCTCACTATTCCAGCCAAAACCATTAAAGCCAATCTCGGCCAAATAGAAAAATCTCTTTTATCTCCGAACGTTTTAAGCCACCTCACAATCTCAACCAATGGCAGTAATAGTGCCAAAGAAATAGCATTAATCTTGGAGGCAGTCGCCATGCCCAAAGCAATACCAAAAAATACAAAAAGCAGGATGTCTTTAACTGATATCTTAAATCGATTTGTATCCCCATCCTTATTGTCAATAGAACAATTCACATTTGACACCACATTGTGCATTGGCCGCCTTAAAATAAGCACCGCTACCAAAACCGTCAACATACCAAATGTGTTTGTGAACGAATCAACAGTCATAAAATGAGCCAGCTGAATAGGCAAAACAGCAAAAGCATATAATGCCGCGCCCCCTAAACCAACCCACTTATTGTATAGAAATAATCCAATCAGAAAAACCAATAATATTGTTGCAATATCAAAATATGCCGACAATTTTCGTCCGACGATAGTATTTAGGTCGTATCCAGTTTGGCCAGTCCATTCACCCACATACCGAATGATGAAAACCGGTAAAGTGCCATATACAAAGAAACCAAAATTATGATTATTTGGATTCAATTTTGATTGGCTTGTATCAAAGTATTCTCTGATCGAATCAACTGGTCGAATAAAGCTAATAACTTGCGACAAAAATCTCTCATCAGGATGCAAATGGCGCCCTTCATCCCAATTAACGTTCATAAGCCTTAAGGCAGATCCAGCCAAAAGAATAAGCACAAGCAGCACACTCACAACACAATTTACAAA
>CAZTEP010000350.1:0-1853 GCA_964612325.1 uncultured Anaerolineaceae bacterium | reverse complement strand
CTCTTATTATTTCAGGTTTAACGTATTGGGGTATTCGAGCAAGAGTAATATGAGGCGAAAAACGGGCATGTTTTAATTCAAGTATTTTATTTAAACCCCGTATTAATCGATTATATAAAAATTGTAAATTAGAAGGATCATAAATGCCAACCCATAGAACTCGGGGATTTGTTAAATTAGGGAAACAACCAATTTTCTGATAATCAAGCTCAAAGACTTTTTGATTGCACACTAAATTCATAATTTCAGATATGGGTTTGATAAGAGAAAAAGAAGTATCCCCTAAAAAAATAAGCGTTAAATGTAAGTTCTCCGGTTTAACCCATCTTAACGCTCTATCCATATTTAATATATAAGCACTTTCTTTTATGCTCATAAAATGAACAATCAAATCTTGTGTTATTGGGATCCCAATAAAAAGGCGTTTCGTTTCTTGCATCATTTTTAACTTATTATCTCACAGTTCAATAAAGAGGTAAAATGTGGTATAAATTAGTTACCCTGCTGTGTTTGTGATGTGGCAATCAGTTTTGGACCAACACCAATAAAAAGGATCCAATCTTTTTCTGGTGATGTGATAGACGCTATTAGTCAAGACTGAGCCGAAAAGTAGGATCATCCTGCTTAATCGCAGGTTCAAAACCTCTCCGCACACGGCATAGTGGGGCTTGTTTTTAAAGTAACCATTCCAAAAGGTAACTGAAATCTTATGAAAAAATACGCTTTCTTATTTATATCTTTATTAATCACAGTTTTTGTTATAAGTGGTTGTAATTATTTTCATGACGGTAAAATTAGCCAGGACAAATTACCTTGGACTAAATCTGGTCAGGTTATGATGATTGAAAACTTTGATAACCCTAAGACCAATTGGGAAGAAGTAAGCAATGCTTATGAACTAAAACGATATTCACAGCAAGGATATTTTATTTCTGTTATTCCAATAAATGCTCGCGCGATTTCAACTTCTGGTAAAGTGTTTAGTGACGCGAAATTCAGTGTTGAGGTCCAAAAGATTACAGGGTCTTTGAACACGAACTATGGTTTGATTTGTCGCTACCAGGATAAGCATAATTTTTATGGCTTTGTTGTCGCGACTGATGGCTATGCGGGAATATATATTGTTAAAAATGGCCAAACACAATTGCTTTCGGGAGAAAAATTTATGTTCACTGAAGTTATTAATCAAGATGATGGTGTTAATATGATTGTGGCCTCTTGTACAGGAGATCAATTGAGCCTCACCGTAAATGCTGAAGAAATAATCACTGTAAAAGACTCTAACTTCATTAATGGTGAACTTGGCATTTTCCTTGAAACAATCGATGAGGGAAATGCTTCAGCAACCTTTAATGAATTTATTGTTGTTAAACCATAATGAAAGTTTTTTTTGATATGGTCGGTTGTCGGCTAAATCAAGCCGAAATCGATCTCTTTTCCTTAAAATATGTCAGTTTAGGCCATGAGGTAGTTGATAACCCAGCAGATGCTGATTTGATATTAGTCAACACTTGTTGTGTTACAAAAAAAGCCAGTGCCGATTCAAGAAAAAAAATCCACAAA
Source organism: uncultured Anaerolineaceae bacterium (assembly GCA_964612325.1). GTDB lineage: Bacteria > Chloroflexota > Anaerolineae > Anaerolineales > Anaerolineaceae > Mesolinea. Next base: position 290 of record CAZTEP010000350.1, on the reverse strand, counting down.
TTTCAACGTGAAACAAACGCAAGAGTTATCGCCATGGGATGCTGGCCAAGTGCCATGCATGATGACGCTATAAAAATATTGTCCCCTAAAGATTTAATTTTAAATGATGAAAAGTTTTGCTTGTTGGATTATTCTAAAATTGATTTAACAGGAATTGATGAAAAACCTCGTCTTGGCAGTCGTAACAGAACCAGAGCCTTCGTAAAAGTTCAGGATGGATGTAGAAACGCTTGTTCTTTTTGTTTAACCACTATCGCACGTGGCCAATCACGTAGTATACCTGCAGAGCA
>CAZTEP010000349.1:0-1854 GCA_964612325.1 uncultured Anaerolineaceae bacterium | reverse complement strand
CGGAGTGACTGGAGTTCAGACGTGTGCTCTTCCGATCTGTTTGAACGATCCGGAAACATTCATGCTCTGGCCTTTCAACAAAGATCAAGCCGGTGGTTATTATGGTATGCCGTTTAAAACTTTTTGTGTCGCGCGTGAAACAGCAAAAAAGCCTGACCCCTGTTTTTATTGGATAGCTCCATAAGCCTAATCCGGCACAGTAAGATTTTATTTAACAATCTTTAAGAAACCGTGCTAACATTAGAGTAGATAAATAACCGAATGAAGGAGATTGAATGCTGTATGGATAAAATCATCGCGCTCACCCGTGGTGTTCCCCCAACGCAAAGTTTTGCGACCGATAAACTTCAGGCTTGTGTTCAAACCGCTCTGCAAGACTATCCAGAAAAAGTTTTGCAATATGCCAAAGCTGCTGGCTTTCAGCCCTTGCGCGAATGGATAGCAGAACAGTTTGATGTGGATGCTAAACGTGTGGTTGTTGGCACGGGCTCATTGTGTGTGTTGGATCACGTATTACGGTCTTTCCCAATGGGTTCGCTTACTGTGGCGGTAGAAGAACCAACTTATGACCGCACCGTAACCCAACTTAAACGCGCTCAGGCTCAGCTTGTGCCTTGCCCAATTGAAAAAGGCGGGTTGAACTTTGCGCCACTAAAAGAAAAGTTAGCTAAAGGCGAGAAAATTGACTTTTTCTACGTTGTTTCTGATTTTCAAAATCCAACCGGTAGCATGATGCCCCTTGAAAAGCGCAAAGAGCTTGTTGCTTTAGCCCGGGAACATGGTTTCCGTATTATTGAAGACCTGCCATACCGTCGCCTGCGCTATAACGGCGAAAGCATTCCCTCATGTTGGGAGATGGCCCCTGATATTACCCTGATGATGACTTCGTTTAGTAAGTTGATTGCTCCTGGGTTGCGGGTGGGTGTGATGGTGTTGCCAGAGGAACTTGTGGCGCAAACTTTGAAGATTGCTGAAGATACTTATATTAATGCCAGTTATGTGGATCAGGCGATTGTGTATGAGTTCTGCAAACGGGGCTGGTTGGATGAACAACTGGAAGAGCTAAATGCATTGTATAGTCACCGACGCGATGTGATGGCAAAAGCCATGGCAGAAGAGCTTAGTGAGTTATGTGACTGGACTGTGCCAGATGGTGGTTTCTTTATTGGCGCGTTTGTGAAAAAGCCAATAAAAATGGAAACCCTCCTTAAACTTAGCAAAGAACATGGCCTGCAACTTACAGATGGTCGTGGCTTTTACATGGAAGGTGGCGACCAGTTTGTGCGCTTGCCTTTCTGCGCGCTGGAAGACGATGAGATAAAAGAAGGCATCAAACGCCTGGCGAAATTGCTAAGGGACTATCCCGCTTAAGCTTAAAATCTGTTTTAAGGAATGAAAACCCGTTGAAAAGACGGGTTTTTTGTTTCATTTTCACTTGAGACATAAAAGAATTGAAAGATAATAACAAAAACAGACTTGATTTTTAACAAAAATCAAGAAAAAGAATGGGAATTTGCCAAATTTGTCCAAAATTGCTCATTTTCGCCCTTGACTCTTGGTGCAAAATGTATATAATAGCAATTCGTGCTTCAAAAAAGCGCATTGAACCTTCAAAAATAGAACGGACCCAGAAATCTGGAAACAGACATAAAAACGATCTGTTACACAATTCCAGAAAAGCCCTTGACATTGACATTTATTTCGTCTATACTAATTAGTCCAAGGTGCTACATCACAAGTTACGCCGGGAGGCGTGATTTATGACAAAACAATAGCTTGGGGCAGAAGTGAACCCAAAGTAAGAGCTAATGCCGGCATGTAAAAGATCGGAAGAGCACACGTCTGAACTCCAGT
>CAZTEP010000348.1:0-1856 GCA_964612325.1 uncultured Anaerolineaceae bacterium | reverse complement strand
GAATCCAAAACCAAATCAACTAATTCACTGTAATCCAGTGTGTCATCCATGCTGTTCGTTTTTTGTTCTGCAGTACCCATATAAAGCAAGATGAATTTTGGTGAGGAATTGAGGGTTTTCCTGGCAATCTGTGCATACCATTGATAGGTATTTAGGCCGAAGTGGTCTTGCTCACCAATCTCAGTTTTTGCATAGGGTCTGGGCATACGCCATTTTGATTCGCCACCATTTCCCCAATCTATGGGGTTATTAAAGCTTTGCGCGCTAACAGCAATATGTAAGTTTGCACCGAACTCAAGTGTGCGTCTTTGGCTAACCAATAGAAAAGCCTTACGTAAGAAGCTGAGATCCCAATAATCCCCTCCCGGTTCAAGAGGAGGGAAAACCGGCGTGATGCCATTTTGTTCTGCTAATCGAACAAAGGGAAGATAGCGATCTAAGAAGCGTTCAACCAAATCACCTTGTGACCAGGTACCGGGCATCCAAGCCTTTTTTGTGTTGGGTTTATCGAAGAAAATGACGTGTTTTACACCCCATTTTGCGTATTGAGTGATGAGGATACGTATGTCTTCGGGTCTGATATTAGAGTTGACCTGAAAGTCAAAATGGACTATGGGTTGGATGCCTTCGCTGACTAAGCCTGTAATGAATTCTTCTGGTATAGCAACAGTATGGCGACTTTTTAATATCAACCAGGCAGAATCCAAAGAACGCAACTCCGGTAGAACTTGCGCTAAATCCCTTTCAAGGTAATGGTTTGTATCTTGAAAATAATGAAATCCTAATCTCTTGTTCATATCACATCCAGATTCCTCATTTGCTTGTTCTTATTAGTGCAAGTAATATGCCAAACAAGAAGTTTCTGCTATAATCAGCGTATGATTTTATTGACTGGTGGAACTGGTTTTATAAGCGGTGTTATGCGTGAACAACTCACAAGATTAGCGATGCCATACCGTCTTTTGTTGTCTGCAACACCAACCCCCGTTTTTTTTAAGGATGGCGAAGCTGTTAATCTTGCGGTAAGTTCCTTGGAAGATGAAAGGGGCTTGAGAGCCGCCTTGACTGGGGTGGACTATGTTTATCATTTGAGTGGCATCGAGCGACTTGGAGCGAAAGGGGGATTGCATGAAAAGGAGATTAGAGAAATTGACACATTGGTAAAGGTTGCGAACGATCTTGGTGTTAAACGTTTTTTTTATCTTAGTCATATCGGCGCGGACAGGGCTTCTGCTTATGGGTTGATGAAAGCAAAAGGGATTGCTGAAAATCGTATTGTTAGTTCTGGTCTGAATTACACTATTCTTCGGACCGGTTTAGTGTATGGCCAGCAGGATGAGTTTACTCAAAGTCTTGCAAGGCTTATTCGCCTTCTCCCAATGTTTGTTTTTGTGCCTGGTGATGAAAAAATGTTAACACAACCTTTGTGGGTTGAAGATTTGGTGACAAGCTTAATTTGGGCGCTGGATTTGAAATCCACTGAGCGAAGTATCCTTTCAGTTGGTGGACCGGAACATCTCAGTTTTCAAGAGCTTTTGGAAATTATCGCAAAGACGATTAATAAAAGACCAAAAATTGTTCATTTAAACACGGTTCAATTTGGGATTCTGACCCAGTTTTTACAAAGATTTGTGAAGGATTATCCGGTGAACACATTTTGGTTTGATTATTTGGCTGAAAATCGAGTTGCTGCTTTAGATTCTATGTCACGCTATTTTGGAATAAATCCTGCAAGGTTTAGCCAGCAAATTGACTACTTGAAGAAGGATAAGATTAATAGAAGATGAAATATTGTGTTCATGGCCACTTTTACCAACCCCCAAGAGAAGAACCTATAAGTAATCAGATAAGATCGG
>CAZTEP010000347.1:0-1865 GCA_964612325.1 uncultured Anaerolineaceae bacterium | reverse complement strand
AGGCAGCATAACCATAGGCAGTATGATCTTATAATCATCGCAAAGCAATTTAAAGATCTCTACCCAGTCGTCTGCTGTGTAATCTTCAAAATGAATCTCTGTAGTGAACCGTGGTGCAAGCCCCGGATCACTTCTCAGGAAGTTATCAACACCCTCGGGATACCCAGCTATAATGACGACTACCCGGTCCCTGTAAGTATCCATGAATTCCATCAGGGCACTGATTGCGTCTCTATTAAAGGAGGTCTCTTTATCTTGAATAGCCAAATTATGGACTTCATCAATCATCAAAACTCCATCTAATGATTCCATAAATTGTTTCATTGCCTTATCATGAGTTTGCCCTACATAACCAGCAATCAGGTTTTCAGGTCGAACAACTTTCGTTTTTTCCTGGGTGATAAGCCCTAGCTGTCTGAGCATTTTTGCATACAATCGGGCAACGGTTGTTTTACCCGTTCCTGTATTTCCCTTGAATACCAGGTTCAAAGGATTGTCTTCAACTGGTTGGCCGAGTTCCTGCCTTGCTTTCTTTGCAAGCAAAGCATTGAGCAATTTAGACATTTCTGCTTTTACGGCTTTTAATCCGGTTAATCTATTTATGTCTTCCATCAGCTTTCCTTCTTCCAGATTTTCTGGTGGTAAAAAGCGCTTATAACTATCAGGAATATGATCTACAGTCAGGACCTCATCAGGTTTTACATGACTGGATTCATAGGCTTCCCGATACTTCTCAATTATTTCCACAACAAGTGTTTCCATCTCGCCAGCGTTTCCGAATGTCCGTGGATCACGTGTTTTGTGTATGCCTTTGATAATCTTCTTCATTTGTTCTTCAAAGGAAGAAGTAAACGCTAGCCCATCACTTTTGAGTAATCTCATAAATACTTCATAGAGCTCTTCAGGATTTAGATCCCTGAAAACTATTCTGTTACTTTTAGGAATTCTGCGGGATATACCTGGTTGCTTCTTGTTTTCCAGGAAATTTTCCATTTTGTGCTCATACCCAGCAACCACAAGCGCAAATCGATCAGCGAATTTTGTCATCAGCGGAACAAGTGTATCGATCACTGTTTGTCCAGTGCCCAAGTCGTCGGGTTCAGCCAACTGGTATGCTTCGTCTATGAACAAAACTCCATCTAATGCTTCATGAACAAACTCTATTGTTTGTCGGATAGTAGCATCTACTGAGCCTTTCAGAAAATCAGCCGCTGTTTTTGAGACAACATGTCCTCTTTTTAGTGCACCAATGTCTCTGAAAACCTCTCCCATCAATTCAGCTACTGTTGTCTTACCTGTGCCTGGGTTCCCCAAAAATGCCATATGCAAATATACGGGTTTATTCCTTTTTTTACTCAACTTATCACTAAAATAAATGGCTTTGGATTTAATTGTTCGTTTAATCGACTCCATTCCAACCATACTGTCAAGAGTTTCTTCCCATGATTGTGTGGCATGTGGTCGGGCAGAACTTAAAAGAGGCATAACATTGGCTAGGTTGATTTCCCCCATAACCCCACTACGGAACTCGAGCGGCCAATCTTGTAAAGGTCTACCATCATTTGCGATGAGCGTTGCAATTTTGTTAAATTTTTTCCATTCGACAGATTTTCCGAACATTAGTCGGACAAAATTAAGCATTCGATTAACTTCCTGCTCCTCTGGTGTAGGAACATAGAAACATTTTTCTTCTAATTCAATACCGCTTGAGCTTTTGACATATTTCTGAAATTATTCAATTATTTATATCATAATTAATTATATTCTTATTTAACTAAATAAACCAAAAATAATAAATATTATATAAATTACTTCGGATATCTATTGACATAAGTCTCTTCTTTAGGTATAGTACAGATGTGCTC
>CAZTEP010000346.1:0-1867 GCA_964612325.1 uncultured Anaerolineaceae bacterium | reverse complement strand
ATCTACACCAGGACGTACACTCTTTCCCTACACGACGCTCTTCCGATCTCAGTTAACCATCGCATCAACGCCTTCACTAAGGCTTACTTTTGGTTTCCAGCCGAGTTCACGGCGGGCTTTGCTTACGTCCGCCACATTTTCAAAAACATCAGCTGGGTGGGTTGGGATGTATTCCACAATCGCTTTTTTGCCCAAACGCTCCTCGAAAAGCGCCAATAAGGCGTTCATGGTGATAACTTCGTGACCACCAAGGTTGAAGATTTCAAAACCAACCGGTTTAAGCGCCAACAGGGTACCCGTGGCGATATCGTCGAGATATGTGAAGCCACGTGATTGTTCACCATTGCCGGTGATGGTCACTTTTTTCCCTTCCGCTATCCATTGGCAAAATCGGAACATAACCATATCTGGCCGTCCGGCTGGGCCGTAAACAGTGAAATACCGCAAAATGCTCACATCCAAACCGTAAAGGTGATGATAGCTATAAGCAAAGGCTTCAGCACCTTTTTTGCTGGCAGCGTAGGGGGCCAGGGGATGATCAGTAGAGGCAAGCTCGTTGTGGGGCGGTTTGCCATCATTGCCATAAAGACTGGAGGTAGAGGCCAAAAGATATTTAGGCACTTTTTGGTGGCGCGCATATTCAAGTGTGTTGAGCGCGCCTAAGGTGTTGGATTTAAGATAGCTCCAGGGGTCTGTGGTGCTGGCGCGCACGCCAGCGATGGCCGCTAAGTTAATCACGCCATCAGCTGTGGGCACTTGTTTGGCAAGTTTCTCAATGAAACTTTTATCGGCAATATCTTCTTTTAGAAAGTGAAAGTTTTCGCGATTGATAAGTTTCGACAGACGATGTTCTTTCATGCGCACGTCGTAGACGTGATTGAGGTTGTCAACACCCCAAACGATGTGACCCTCATTGAGCAAGAATGCTGAAACGCGAGAACCAATGAATCCGGCCGCGCCGGTGACAACATAAACGCCCATCTAAAGCTTTACCACCTTAATATCTTCTTCGGTCACAATATCTTTGAGCGCGTTGCGTGTGTCAAAGATGACTTGTGCTTTTTCGTAAACCATCTTGTAATCCACCTTTGTATGATTGGTGATGATGGCCACTAAATCTGCTTTTTCAACTGCCGAAGTAAGGTCTCGTTCTGAGCTCATGTTGAGACCCGCGGTGTGAAGTTCGGGGATGAATGGGTCGTGATAGTCAACGACGGCGCCTTTATCAAGCAGCAGGTGAATGATATCCAAGGCTGGTGATTCGCGCAGGTCGTTAATATCAGGTTTGTAGGCAACACCCAGCAAGAGAATGTTACTGCCTTTGAGCGGTTTTTTGTAGCGGTTAAGGGTGTCCTGGATTTTACCGACGATATACCGCGACATATTGCTGTCAATTTGGCTGGCAAGGTCAATGAAACGCGCGGTGTAATTGAGCGTTTTCATTTTCCATGACAGGTACATTGGGTCAACCGGAATACAGTGACCACCCAAGCCAGGGCCAGGCGTGAATTTCATAAAGCCAAAGGGTTTTGTGGCAGCCGCTTCAACGACTTCCCAAACGTCAATATCCATGCGGTCACACATGATGGCCATTTCGTTAATCATTGAAATATTAATCATGCGGAAGGTGTTTTCAAGTAGTTTGGTCATTTCGGCCACTTCGCTGGTTGAGACCGGCACGATGGTTTCAAGTGCCTGGCCATACCAGGCGGCGGCAACATCGGTACAGTTTTTGGTAATGCCGCCCATCACTTTTGGAGTGTTATAGGTTGTCCAGTCATCACGGCCTGGGTCAACGCGTTCGGGAGAGAAGGCTAAAAAGAAGTCTTCGCCCACTTTTAAGTCACTATTGGCGGTGAGATTTGAG
>CAZTEP010000345.1:0-1874 GCA_964612325.1 uncultured Anaerolineaceae bacterium | reverse complement strand
TTGCGGCCGTTTCCGGTTTAGGTAACGCCCGCAAGATTTTGGACAAAGTCGTTTCTGGTGAAGAGGTCTTTGACGTCATAGAAATCATGGCTTGCCCCGGTGGTTGTATCAATGGTGGTGGCCAGCCCTACGCCAAAGATCGCGACGTTGTGCTCCAACAACGCATGGAATCACTCTACAAACTCGACCGCGAAGACAAACTGCGCAAATCGCACGAGAACCCTGAAGTTATTACGCTCTATAAAGACTTCCTCGGCGAACCCGGTGGTCATAAAGCGCATGACCTCTTGCATGTCGAAAACTTCGATGCCAGCGTCATGAGCGAATGGGAACACATTTAGTCCCATAAGCTCTATCAATTAATATTGTATAGCAAAAACCTCTCCCAAGGTATAATGGGAGAGGTTTTTATATGTCAAGACTAAAATCTTTTCAATACGATAATCAGAAACATCTTTCAAAGAAAATCTTCCTTTGTTTAATAACAGGCATCTTATTATGTACCCATTTAATTGCCTGTGTGAAACAAAACTCATTCAATCCACCCCCTGAGCCAACAAACCTTGAAAAACAAGGTGTCACAACAGATATCAGTAGTCAAGCGATTGCGCGAAAAACACCAGAGCCAATTAGTACACAAACGCCACCGTTAGTTGACAACACAAAATCAATAGTCACTAATGAATTCGGATCAAACCCGACATCTACCATTGAACTAAATCCAAAGATCTTGGAACAACACTTGATTGAGAATGTGAATTGGTACGTTTATGTCAAGAACTTATCCACAAATCAAGTGCTGTTCTCAAAAAATATTGACGAGCCATTCAATCCAGCTTCAATGATAAAAATTCCGTTAGCCATGGCTGTTTTGAAAATTCAAAGCGATCTCGGTAAAACAGTCGATGACTTAAACAACACAAAAATTTATGGCCGGGATTTCAATAAACTCATGTATGACTTAATTGTATTAAGTGAAGAGCCGATTGCAGATACTTTTGAATATTATGCTTCGAACAACAATCAATTATCTATCATTCTCAATGACTGGGGATTGCAAAACACAAACTTCAATCCTCGAACATCAACCATTACCGATTTAGCGAAAACACTTGAAGGTTTGTATGACCATAGTTTAATTGGCCCTGAAATGAGCCAATATATTATCGATCTTATGTTTGAAGAAACACTGGATGATAACGAGTATCTTGGAATAATGATCGAAACACTTCCCGGCGCAATGCTGGCAAACAAACGCGGTCTAATTGGCTCACCCGTCTTTGTCGGCGACCTTGGTTTACTCAACTACCAGGACGAAACATGGCTAATTATTATTGCTGGTGACAGCTATCTGGAAGATTTCAATAGCATCAAAGTGTCGCTTGAAGCCTTTTCAACTGCACTGGCTGAACAGATTGATGAGCAACAACAGAACAAGCCTTGACGAACTTAGTAGCTGTTTTATACTTAAAGAACATTTAAACAAAGGATTAATTATGAAAATAGACTTTGAAGAAACAACTGACGACTTAGCCAAACGAATTAATATTCATGAGCAATTTGGCAGTCGTGATATTGATAGCTGGATGTTGCAGGTCCTCAACCTGCAAGCTAGCAGCAAAATTTTAGATATCGGGTGCGGTGCTGGCAAACAATGCTATTCTTTTTATCACCACCTTGACGGGCAGGCGGACATCACCGGTACGGATGTCTCACGTGATCTTTTAGCTGAAGCTATCTCAAAAAACGAACAAACCGGAAATGCCATCAAATTTCAACTCTTAGATTTCAACCTTCCCTTCTTGATGGCAGAAAACCAATTCGACCTCATCTCCTCTTGTTTCGCAATCTATTACGCACAAGACATCCCCTGG
>CAZTEP010000344.1:0-1877 GCA_964612325.1 uncultured Anaerolineaceae bacterium | reverse complement strand
AGGCTTTTGGTCGCTTGACGAAACGGCGTAAATCGTCTTGTTTATCATGTCTCTGAGCGCGAGGGAGGATATGCTCAGGGTATTATCGGTATCGGGCACCGGAAGCTCGGGAAAATCGCTTGCGGGTATTCCGATAAAATTAAACACCGTGATACCGCCCTTGACCGTAACCTTCATATCTTCACTCGCGGTAATCTCGAGCGTTTCACTGTCGGTCTTGCGCACGATATCCCCTAAAAGCCGCGCTCCGAGCACTATTTCTCCCGTCTCCTCAACCTCGGCGACAAGCTCGGTTATAATGCCTATCTCGAGGTCAAACGCGGTGAGCTCAACGCCGTCGAGGCCGCATTTAAACTTAATGCCTTCGAGTGCCGGCATTGAGGATTTGGAGCTCACGGCTCGTGAAACGCCGTTTATCGCCTCGAGCAGCGCGGTTCTTTCGCACTTCAGTTTCATAATTATTTTCTCCCCGTATCCCGTTTTTTTGTTTATATAGGTTTCTTTTAACCAGAGTTAGTAGTAGAGGCGGTTGAAGCGGTTGTAATATAAAGAAATATATGAGACTGCCGCTTGTTTGGGTATTGTTAAATAACGTTTCGCCGCTGTTGATATTTTGTCGATAACCTTCAGTTTTTCGTTTATAAAATTAAAACCTTGAAAACTCTCTGTGGAAAGATGAAAATACTGTTAAAAACATCTTAGTCTTTTATCAGGTTTTTGAGTTCTTAATAATATCCTCAATAAGCTCACGCGTGTGGGTGTCGTTTTCTATGAGCTTTTCTATCTTGCTCGTACCGTAAACGACGGTGGCGTGGTTGCGCCCGCCAAACTCAGCGCCGATGCGCTCCATCGTCATTCCGGTGACCTCGCGCACGATATACATAGCGACCTGGCGCGGCGTTGAAACCGACGCGCTCTGTTTCGAGCCGCGAATGTCCTCCGCGGAGATATTGTAGGTGCGCGCGACCTCGTTGACTATCTTTTCAACCGTTACCGGTATCGGCTGCTGCTCGGAGAGAATATCTTTTATCGCGTTCTGCGCAAGACCTATCGAGGGAACGATGCCCTCCATCTGATAATAAGCGTTTAGCTTTTTTACCGCGCCCTCGAGCTGACGCACGTCGCTTTTTACGTTGACGGCGATATATTCCGCCACCTCGGGATGAAGCTCGAGACCGAGCTGCTCTGCCTTGCGGTAGATTATCGAGATGCGCGTCTCCACGTCGGGAGGCTGCACGTCGGCGAGAAGCCCCCACTCAAAGCGGGTGCGCAGCCGCTCCTCGAGCGACTTTATCTCTTTGGGCGGCCTGTCGGACGAGAGCACAATCTGCTTGTGGGCGGTGTGAAGCGCGTTGAAGGTGTGAAAAAACTCCTCCTGTGTGGCCTCCTTGCCGCCGATAAACTGCACGTCGTCAACAAGCAGCACGTCTACCGAGCGGTATTTTTCGTGGAAGGGCTCGGTGTTGCCCGCCGCTATGCCCGCGATGAGCTCGTTTGTAAACTGCTCGCCGCCGATATACAACACCTTTAGCTCGGGAAAGTGCTTTGCAAGGTCGTTTTTTATCGCAAGCAGCAGATGGGTCTTGCCTAAGCCCGAGGCGCCGTAGATGAAAAGCGGGTTGTAGGAGTTTGCCGGGTTGGCAGCAACCGCCTGCGCCGCGGCGTGAGCAAAGCGGTTGTCTTGGCCCACGATGAAGTTTTCAAAGGTATAAGAGCTCTCACCCGCAATTTCACCCTCGCGCTTGGCCTCGGGGGCGGCCGCGGGATGCTCGGCTCGGCTGATGAGCTCGATATTCACATCAAAGCCCATAACGTCGGTAAAGGCGCGCTTGAGAAGCGGCAGATAGCGCTCCTCAACCGTGGACTTTATAAACGGG
>CAZTEP010000343.1:0-1885 GCA_964612325.1 uncultured Anaerolineaceae bacterium | reverse complement strand
TTGATAGTGTCAACTTGTTGTGGAGTTTTTGATTGACATCAACTCCAAAGTGTATTTCTAACAGTTCCAAATCCTTGTATTAGTATTTGAGTTCCACTGGTTCCATCAAATATAGGTGGTTCACCTTCAAATACAGTCCAATCCACAGCTCCTGATATTGCTTCCTTGATAAACTGTTCCGCATATTCGCTGTAAGTCTGTTTCTGTCCCTTTTTGAAATCTTCAGCCATGATTTTTCCGCCGTTTTTAACATACACACGTAGCTTTGCCGGCTTTCCAAGACCCGCCTTACTCCAGCCCAGAGGATCTCTGCTAAACCGCTCAGATAAAACATGACTAACCTGTGCTTCCGTACAACTGCCGAATATATTTAAATTTTTACGATTTACAATTTCGTTCCAGTTTCCAAACAGATATGTACCAAATTCTGAAATATGCTTTATCTGATTCTCATCTTCTGCAATATCATAAAGGCTCTGAAGGATTTCGTCTGCCTTTGCTTTATCTTCTTCTTTTATGGCTTTTGTTATATGCGTTGATACCTTTTTACCGGGAAACTTGTTGGATAAGCTTTTGACTCTTTTCCCCAAGTGATAGCCATCCATGACATGAACAGTTTGTGGAAAATTCTCCAATCCGTTTTTAATCCATCTTCCTCCGTCTCCATGAATAAAAATCTTCTTAACCTTTGTTACATCATAGGCTTTATCAAGATAACCTTCCACGCTCTTCCAAAGATTCTTTGTGTCAAATGATTCGTCTACAAAGTGCATGGTTCCAATTGTTTTATGTCTTTTTTCATTTTCGGTATCCATTCCTTCGGTCACTGTAACCAGTGGAACAATCTTGCTGGATTTGCCTTTCTCCTTATTTGGTTTTTGCATATGTGCATGGTCTTCGTCTGCATATATGTGAAGCTCTCCTATGTCTTTCTTCTCGGTGCTCTCCGGCTCCTTTTCCATTGCAGGCAGTTTACCGATATGGTTCTTCACAGTCTGTCTGCTTAATTTTCCTCCGCTGGCAATAGCCGCACTCTTTGCATAGGACATATCCGTTGCAAGAGTAACCATAGCAGCACTCAAATTGTCTCCTATTCGCTCATATGAACGAATGCCTGTTATGTGATCAAGAATGAAAACATATTGGTCATTGATTTTATCATAGTAGTAATCACGAGGAAGCTTTAGTATTCCTAATTCGGTATGAAGTTCTCTCGCTCGTTCCTTTTCTTTTAGAACCAGTCCCTGTTCTTTACGACCGGCCTTATCTGCTCTTATCTGTATGTTTAGCCCTGTAAAAATCGTTTCAACGATTGCTGATGCTGCTGATTTGCAATCCTGTAACACATCTGAAGATAGTTGATCAACATCCTGAATTCCACCCGAATATGCTTTTTTTGTAATTTTCCTTCCCAATTCTTGTGTTATTTCCTGTATAATTGTTTCCATAGAGATCTTCCTTTCGTTTAATAATTTTTGCAAAACTATTTTAACACTTAGGAATTGATCTCTATTTCTTTATTTTTAAAAACTCCACAATTATTTTACACTAACTTTATTAACATGCCTTGCATCAATTAAAATACTCTTCTGCGTTCGTCTTCATCCCAAGGAAGAAATGCCTACTTTTGCAACGGAGGCCGAAACTGATTTCAAGTGTAGATTTATTGTAATTAGAGACACCCGTTTCAACCTCTTTTCTTATTTTTTCAGCAAGCCTTCCGCCACCTCACCGGCAACCGCCTCTCCGGTTAACTCTCGTACCAGTGCAAGTGCAAAATCCATGGCGAGTGCAGGGCCTTTACCCGTAATTATGTTGCCGTCAACAGTGACGTCTTCTCCCGTTGCTGTTCCGCCCTTAAGGTATTCCTCCATGCCCGGATAGA
>CAZTEP010000342.1:0-1892 GCA_964612325.1 uncultured Anaerolineaceae bacterium | reverse complement strand
CTTAATATCTGTAATCGCGCCGGTACGCAATACCGCGACCACATTTTGAGCCACCTCAAGGCCAGCTTGCCCTTCAATCGCCACCACAGCTATACCATGGCTATCGAGATACTGAAAAAGCTCCGCTGAACTCAATTCCGGCTGCACAAAAACTGCCTTCACAGATTGCGCAAGCAAACTGTCCGCCGCAACCTGCCATTCTGCCTGACTTCCGATTTCGGCAACTATAGGATAGTAGATAACCGGCGCATAACGTGATACGCATAAGCCACAATAATAACGCGCGCCGGTCACAAAACCATCTCTGGCGATTGAGCCTGCCTCAGTGTTGCTTTGGCTGATCACACCCACACGATATTCCGGTATGCTAAGGGCGAGAATAAGACCCGCGATAAAGCTTTGATGCTCAGGCAATGATTGTGTTTGGTTCAGCACATGCAGATTTGGCAAAGCGACTTCATCAGCCTCTCCAACCGTTAGAACCTGCAGATGACTGTTGTTTTCTGCCAAATTATGTGCTTCAATCATGCTAATTAGCGCGACGACCAATTGAGTTTGCTCACTTAATTGATCAGGACTGATTGCTTCATGCCTTTCATAACTCAAACCGTTTTGCGCGGTGTATTCCTGAAGCTGTGCGTCAAAACTTTGGCTAAGTGTCAAATCCGCCTCAACCGGCGCGTAAAGAACAACGTGCGCTTGTATCTGTTCTATCTGTGTTGGTTCAACTTGTGTTTCTTCAACCAAAGGCTGGGTTTCAACAGCCGGTGGAGGCGAAACATCATGCACAATAACCGGTGTCGGACTTGGCGCGTCCACTTTACACGCCGAAAGGACAAATCCAAGCAATAAGAAAATAATAATGACAATTTTTATTCGTTTTTTCATGCCTCTATTTTACCTCATGCTTAACCTTAGTGAAAAATGCTCACTCATTTCACATTCAATAACTACCCATCAGTGCCTAATCTGATACACTTAAGACATGCCTGTTATTATCAATGAATTAAATCGTGAAACGTTTAAAAATCTATTCCAGATACTTAGTCGTCCGAATGACGGCCATAAAGGCGACTTTGGCTCAGCCTGTTTTATCGGTGGATCACAACATTACACTGGTGCGGCTTATCTGGCCGGTGCTGCCTGCCTGCGCTCCGGGATTGGCTACCTTCATATGGCTGTGCCAAAAAGCCTTCATCCCATTTTGGCTGGCCATTTACCTGAGGCGATTTGGGAACCTTTACCCGAATTAGACGGCTTTTTATGTCTCGCGTCTGCGAAAGAACTGAACAGCATACTCAAAAACAAGTCCGCGTTTTTGATTGGCCCTGGCCTGGGTCTGACAGACTCAAGCAAAGCCTTTGGCCTCCAGGTCCTGGAGATAATTACCACACGTTACAAAGAAACTCCGGCTATCCTTGATGCGGATATGCTAACCATTCTCAGTGAAGCGCCTCAATTTCATAATGACCTCCCCAAAAACACCATTCTTACTCCCCATCCCGGCGAATTAGCAAGACTCTTAAATGACACCGTTGAAGACATCCAAGCTAACAGGGTTTCTCGTGCCTATGAGGCAGCTAAGAAGTTTAATGTGCATGTCGTATTAAAAGGCGCGAACACGCTCGTCGCATCACCAAAAGGATCGATTTTTAGATTGAATTTTGCTAACTCTGTCTTATCCCATGCCGGCAGCGGTGACGTTTTGGCGGGTATCATGCTCGCATTATTAAGCCAAAAAACCCTCAACATTTCCCCCAAGGCTGCCGCCTGTTTCGCCATATGGTTACATGCACAAAGCGGCCTGTTTGCCTTGGAAAAACATAAACACGCCGCTTCCGTTTTACCGTCTGATTTGGTCCAATTTATTGGTCATGCGCTTGCTGACCTTG
>CAZTEP010000341.1:0-1895 GCA_964612325.1 uncultured Anaerolineaceae bacterium | reverse complement strand
AAATTTCCTGAAGATGTCGTTCTCAAAGCTATAGCGAGTAATCCCATGCAAGCTAATATCACATTGGAGGAGATTGACAAAATCGCGGATGAAATAATCAAATATGAAAGAAGATGTGTATCAGGCATTTCCGCGGCTCTGGGCCTTCCTGGCGGAGCTGCTGTGCCTGCTACAATCACTGTCGACATTATCCAATACTATGGCTATACTCTTAGAGCTGCTCAAAAATTAATGTACTTGTATGGTTTCCCAGAAATTCAAATCAACGAAGATGTGGAAAACCTTGATACAGAAACCATAAATACATTAACAATCACATTAGGAGTCATGTTTGGGGTTACGAATGCAAGTAAAGCATTGAAGTCAATCGCAAAAGCACTCGCAATAGGTGTTGAGAAACATCTACTTAAAACGGCACTCACCAAAACCACAATTTACCCGATTGTAAAAAGTATATCCAAGTGGTTCGGTATAAAAATGACAAAGAGTGTTTATGCCGGTTTTTTCAAGAAAGCGATCCCTGTGATAGGTGGCGCACTTGGTGGTGGTTTAACTTATCTAATGTTCAAACCAAGTTGTGATAGATTAAAATATACTCTTAGAGATACAATGTTGAGCAATCCAAATTATGTTTCGACCGAAGAGGATGACATCATCGACATCGAAACCCTAGATGAGAATTACAACATAATGAACGATTTTAATATAGGATAGTTGTCTTATTCCCTATGGGCGGACTGACACGTCCGCCCATAAAGGGGATAATTAAATTAAAAATATTAATATCAAAGAATAGCAATTATATAAAAAGATAAGCGGATAGGCATACAATTATGGCAGGAATAGTATACAATGGGTTTTATTCTTTTCATTCCTGAGTTTCCGATATAAATACCAAGAATTTTTATCCAAAATAATTTGAAAAGATGCTCACTTACCAGCAACTCTCAGTATTGATATTATGCAACACCTATTCGTTTGCCATCAAGTAAACCCATCATATTCCTTCTATGATTCGTCCTTTCTAGGCCACTTTAATATAAATGTTTTGTCTTGAAACGAGGTTTTGTTACCAAAACCCAATCCTTTATTCAAAAAAAAATAATTTTTAATAACATAATTGGTATAGTTCAGCGAGTGAACGTAACCAAACAGCAATGGATCTATTTAATGGGTTTGATTTTTTCTTATATTGTGGATTTTCAAATATGTCATTTTGAGACTCTGGCTAAAGGATTATCCGTTTTCCTCCAGCTCCCGCCTTGAACCGTCAAATGCAAATTCCGATCCATCTATAGTGGCTACGCGCATTAATGGTGTGATGGAAGGATGGATGTTGTTTGCCTCATCGTTCTTTTTTTCTCCAACAGGCTTCCATAATTACAGGATACCTGATGTTGCTACGCGCAGTGCTCTTGGTTCAAAGAACGGTTGAAGATATGGCACAATCCTAAAATCATGTCCAGTTGAATTGTATGGTCGCCGTATAAAAATCGTAGCTACGCGCAGCGTAAGTGATTCTTAGGAGAAGGATGACCATGCGGTTGTGCTCATGGGCACAGGATATTTCTATGCGGATGAGCCAATGTTTATATGTTTCAATTCTTTCGGTCTTTTAGGCGCTGTTGATAGTTTGCACGATCTTTTCGGCAAGAAACACTACTAAAGGTGTTGTGTGGCTCCGTGCTTGTGTTTTTCCTGTTCGCACTCACCAGGCTGTTCCCTAAGATGCTGCAAACAACAACGATCCCTGCTTTGCCCGCCTCGGTGCTTTGCCTGCCTCGGCCAAACATATGCTCATGGTCACAACGGAAGCAGGCAGCCTGGTAAATACAGGCGCATTGCCAGCTTTTCTTGTTATCAGGTCCTGGCTTTTGATGTCAGGCGCAACCGCG
>CAZTEP010000340.1:0-1895 GCA_964612325.1 uncultured Anaerolineaceae bacterium | reverse complement strand
TTGCGGCACTTGGCCCTCAACCAAGCCTGTCTGCCTATTCCAGCACCAGCGCATGGAATGATAATTATATACTTTGCGCAAAACTTGTCAAGTTTTGCGCGCCTAAGAGGTGAATTTGAAAACAACAATTGTTTTAGATGCGATGGGAAGCGATAACCATCCCCAACCTGAACTGGTTGGCGCGATTGCTGCCAGCACAGCTTTTGATATTGACATTATCCTCATTGGTGATGAAACTGTATTAAAACCAGGTCTTGATGCCTTGGAGGGAGACAAAACAAGAATTCGCATTGTCCACGCTCCTGAAGCGCTCACCATGAATGATGATATTGGCCAGGCCCGAAAAAAGAAACTCAACTCGATGAACATCGGCATGGATCTCGTCAAAACAGGCCAAGCTCAGGCTTTTGTCACCGCGGGAAATACAGGCCTGGCAATGTACTATGGGATTAGAACCTTTGGCCTTATTAAAGGCGTTAACCGGCCTTGCCTCTGCGCTAATTTCCCAACTAAAAAGGGCGTTTGCCTGGTTCTTGATATTGGCGCGAATGTGGATTGCAGACCTGAGTTTTTGCTTCAGTTTGGTCAAATGGGAGCAGTTTATTCGCGCTTGATGAACAACATTCCTCAGCCTCAGGTTGGCCTCATCTCGAACGGTGAAGAAGAGCACAAAGGCAGTGAGCTTGTAAAAAATGCCCATTCATTAATGGCTAAAAGCATCCCCGGCTTCATTGGCAACATTGAAGGCAAAGAAATTTTTGGTGGCAATGTTGATGTAGCTGTTACCGATGGCTTTACCGGTAATGTCTTTCTTAAATCCGTTGAGGCAGTAGCTAAACTGATTGTGACAACCCTCAAAGAAGAGCTCATGAGTTCAACCCGCACAAAAATTGGTGGTCTTTTAGCGAAACCCGCCTTCAACAAGCTACGAACCATGCTTGACCCCAACCATACCGGCGCGGCGCCTTTACTTGGCATCAACGCCCTGGTCTTCGTCGGACATGGCCGCTCAGACAGCAATGCCATTCTTAGCGCAATTAATGAGGCCCGCAAAGCTGTTGAATCAAACATGCTTGAAGAACTACAAAACGCGATGAGAAAATAAGAGGATACCATGCGATTAATTATTGACGAAAAGAAAATACAAAGAAACAAAAAACTTGCCAACGCACTTACAATCATCAGCCTCACAGTACTTGGCTCTGGGTTGTTTTTCGCTTTTAGACCAAACTTGCTCTTATGGTCTTACATTGCCTTAGTTGTTGGATTTGTTTTGACCCAATTTAGCATGTTCTTCTCAAGCCGTTACGCGAGATCACCGCGCTATGATGAGATTATGAGCAAAGCGCTCGAGACCATTCGTGGTGATTATAGTTTCTACGTTCACACCACACCAGCACCCTACCTATTGCTAGGACCCAACAAGTTTTATCTTCTGCATCCTGTTGTCACACCAGCAACTATCAGCTATATCAATGGGAAATGGAAAGAAAAAGGCCGTGGTATTATGATGCGCGTAATCGGTCAGGAAGGCCTGGGAAACCCGGAAAAAGAAATAACTCATCAAATCGATGCTTTACGCGAACATCTGAATGAAAAAGGCCTCCCCATTTCAGAACAACCCGCGATTGAACCTTTGCTTGTCATCCTTTTAGACAAAACCAAACTTGGCGAACTCGAAAACCCACCACTCATGTTTGTTGACATCAAGGAACTGAGACGTATCATACGCCGATTTGACCGTGAAGACCCCAATCCGCCAATGACAGAAGAAAAACTGGAACGTATAAAAGAAATCCTGGGATAACGTTACAACTGCTAATCAGACACTGAAACAAAAAACCGCCTCATAATTGCCAGAGGCGGTTTTTGATATAAACGTTTCTAATCTAAGC
>CAZTEP010000339.1:0-1906 GCA_964612325.1 uncultured Anaerolineaceae bacterium | reverse complement strand
TTCAGACGTGTGCTCTTCCGATCTCTTTTCAAACTGAGCTGAATTTCCGGGCTGAATGACATTATTGAAAGTTTCCAATTCTGCCCATTGGGCAAGCTTGTTTTTACCCACGATTCAAGATTTATCTGTTCAACTCGCGGATATTTATTCCGATATCATAAACTCCTTTTAGATCACCTATCCTCATGCCATGCCTGATAGTGAAATTATAGTTCCCTTTTCTTGGGAAGAAGACCATGGATCTGTAAGGCAGATTCAGCTCGTGGACATCCCCTGCTCCCCTGCCAAACCAGTTGCCTTTTTCATCAGCAAGATAATATTCAAGAGTATCTGTCATTTTATTTCCGTCGGGGGAAGTTGTTGTAACGAACAGAAAGATATTCCGGTAGGGGTACTCAGATCCGGTTCTGATTGTGAAATAAACATCTGAAATGCAAGTTGTATCGTCAATCGGGGCTGTAAAATCAACGATATCAGAAAGGCTCCAGGTCTGTTGGGGCATTGCTACGGAATCAGTATATATCATATCGCTGTTACACGCGGTAAGCAGGAATATTATGATAATTGGCAGAATTGTTATCCTAGTTGTTTCTTTTATCATTGTCCTTCCTGTTTTTTTTCTTCCGGGAGTTTTTATTGTACCTTTTTTTGGGCCTGGTATTGTCGAAGCGATTTAAATTATTGTCTTTGAGAAGATCTTCTGAAGGTGTTTCGTGGTACTGATCCGTAGTTATCAGTTTGTCTGCTTTCAGCCCTTTCCTGTTCATGGCCTGAATTTCCTTTACACGTTGAACGGGAACAGGAACAAGATTCATTGAGGAGTGTGGATCGTTTGAGTACCAGTAGATACCTTTATGGACTTCGATTTTCTGGAAATAGGCAGTACCCTCGGCTGTCTCAAGAGGAATATCTTTTTGCGGGAATGAATTTTGGGCTTCGATATAACAGTCTATCTCATAATTCAGGCAGCATTTAAGTTTTCCGCATTGTCCTGCAAGTTTTTGAGGGTTAAGCGACAGTTCCTGATATTTTGCATGGGTTGTTGTTACCGATATGAAATTAGTGATGAATGTTGCGCAGCACAACTCTCTTCCACAGGCTCCTATTCCGCCTATTCTGCCTGCTTCCTGGCGGGCTCCTATCTGGCGCATCTCTATCCTGACCTTGAATTCATCAGCCAGTACCTTTATTAGTTGCCTGAAATCCACTCTTTCATCAGCAATGTAGTAAAAGATCGCCTTGGTCTTGTCACCCTGATATTCAACATCACCAATCTTCATATCAAGCTTAAGTTCCTCAGTGATCTGTCTGGATCTGAGCATAGTTGGGATCTCAAGTTTTTTAGCTTCTTCCCATTTCAGGATATCTGCAGGTTTTGCTTTCCTGTAAACCTTTTTCATTTCGTCGGGAGAGGGCAGGGCCTTAAGTTTTTTCATCTGCTGCTTTACAAGGCATCCTGTCATAGATACTCTGCCGATGTCATGTCCGGGGGATGCTTCTACAGCAACAATATCCCCAATCTCGAGACGGAGGTTGTTTATATTCCTGAAGAATCCTTTTCTGGTATTTTTAAAGCGGATCTCAACAATCTCTTTATCTTCAATACAACCGGGAAGATTGTGTAACCAGTTAAAGGAATCAAGTTTGTTTTTACCGGGTTTATATTTTATTTCAGGCAGTTTAATATCTTCATCGGGATGAGCCTGAACTTCGTCATTTTCTGTCATAGAACGATACTGAATATTCTCCACAAAAATAGTGAATAAAAGAATTAATGTCAATTCCGCTCTTTTGTTCAGCGGATTAGTTTAACGACCTTAAGTGCCAGATCAAGGAAAATTATTTTTGCGTTGCCATTAGCTTCAACATGATGGAACGCCTGGTTTAATTCCTCAGTGAGCGGGGA